>JASHTU010000306.1 GCA_030040395.1 Acidobacteriaceae bacterium | reverse complement strand
TCGTTGTCGCTCGTCGCTAGCAGACACCCGGTATGCGTCCCTCCTCGCTCCTAGAACTCGAAAAAATTGGCTCCCGTCGCTGCCCGCCCCAAAGTTAATAACAGGCTCTAGGCCGGCGTAATTTCTCCCTGAACATCCCAAAGATCTTGCCAGCTTTGTCCTTCTTTCCAAAGGAAGACCTGTCCTTTGATCAGGCGGCAATTGCGGTCGATCGCCGTAATCTGCCGCATCTCCTTGTCGGTGAGCGGATCGGCTGTGACGCCGCGCAAATTGGCCAGGTAGTGGCGCGGATTGACCGAAAAAGGAATGGGAGTCTGTCCGCGCTGCACGGCCCACTTAACGCACACCACCGCGGGATGGATTTCATGGGCTTTGGCTATCTCCACAATTACCGCATCTTCGGTTGGCGCGGTGTCTTCGGGGGTGCGGTCGCGTTGTGGACGCCCCGGCGAGCCGATGGGGCAGTATCCAATCGGCGCAATGCCGTTCCCGACAACAAAGTTGAACAATTCCGGCTGCTGAAAATGAGGGTGAAGCTCCATTTCGTTCGCCGCCGGCTTGATGCGCGCATCGCGCAACAGCAGTTGCAGCTTGGGGATGGTCATGTTCGACGCGCCAATATGCCGCGCCAGGCCGAGATCGACAATTTCTTCCATCTTGCGCCAGGTTTTCATGTATTCGGAGTGAATGTAAGGCCGGGCGTTGGCGCTGCGAGAGGTCACGTCGCATCCGGGCGGGTGAAAATTCGGGAACGGCCAATGCACAAGATAGAGATCGAGATAATCCAGGCGAAGGTCGGCTAGCGATTGCCGGCACGACGCGATGACGTCTTCCTCGGCGTGCTTGTCGTTCCACAACTTGGAAGTGACCCAGAGCTCTTGGCGCTTGACGCCGCCCGCCATCACTTCCGCCAACGCGCCGCCGATCGCCGCCTCATTGCCGTACACTGAGGCGCAGTCGAAGTGCCGGTAGCCAACCGCCGCCGCGCCCTTCACCGCGTCAGCCACTTGCTGCGCCGGCGCATGATCGGATCCGAAGGTCCCCAGGCCGATAGCCGGTATGAGCGCGCCGGTCGAGAGCCTTCGTTTCGGGACGGCGGCGGGGTCGACCCGGTCTGACGCAGCCGGCAAAACAGTTTCCACGCTGTTCTTCGCACCCGCAAAGTCAACCATAACTTTACGCCCCATGAAGCATAAGGTAGAGGTTGCGCCGTGTCAAACCAGTGCTATAGGTCCCTTGCAGCGCGGCAGGGGAGGCGTTAGCGATAAAGCGTTTGGTTGCGCTCGGGCGCCGGGCGCTCTAACGGCGAGCGAATTCCATAGAGCGGCCATGCTGCTCAGCGTAGAGTTGCGCCCCGGGCTTAAGGGTCATCTCTTTAATTTGATATCGACCTTTGTATTTCGGAATGGACGATTCAGCAACCACGATGTGGAAAGAACATTTCTCGCCATCGGCGAACTTGAACGTCAGGTCGCCTTCCAGTTGGGAGTGGAGCGGGGCCCAGAATTCGGTGCATCTTCCGTGTTTCTCAAAGAGCCACTTGAAATTGGCCGTAATTTCCTGCCGGACATTCGGCGCGCACAGGCTATGGAATCTGATTTCCTCCATTCCTTTGAAGGGAATCTCTTTGAAGTCGTTCTTCAGGTTCTCCGCAATCCCGAAAAGAACCGGGGTGGTGTAGGTGACGGGCTCGTCCTTGTTGGTCACGCCGTCGTAGGACCATTCCTTCACCTGCTGGCGGGTGCGGGTGGCGTGGACGGATATTTTCCTGTTGGGTCCGTCGAGGCGAAGATCCGCGCCGCCGGGGATGTTTTTCCAGATTTTCAGAAACTGCTTTGCCTTGAGGCCCTCGGTCATGCTGTCCACAATTCGCTTCCAGTCGCGGTCACCCAGCGTAATCACACAGTCGACAGCGCCTTTACGTAGCTTTTCCATCTCGGCGATCACGCGTTTGGCGCAACCAGCCTCATCGGGAAACGAAGTGCTGTCCCATTGCGCCGGAACATGGCCGGCGACGATGCTTTTATCCGCCGCCATCCAGGCAATGGCCAAACACACATCGACATGGGGAAAGATCACGGTATCTTCCGCGGGCGCTTGCAGGATGACCAATGTCTTATCGGTCATGGGCAGCCATGCTGGCTTTTCCTCCAGCATCGAAGGTTCTACGCATTGCCATTCAGCCATTTCCGCCTCCGGAAGGAACACGCGCAGGTTCTGGAGAAGTATACCGATCGCTGCAAGGACACGCTGCGCAAAATCCCGATGGCGGCAACTCTTGTTGTCCTGGCGGCGTCAGATGCGCATGGGCATCAGCACATAGCGGTATTTGTATTCGGCGTCCGGGTCTTCGGGACGCGACGCACCGGCGGAGGGCCGCATCAATCTTCAATTGTGACCAGTTTCGCTTTTGGGTCGAAGGTAATCTTCCAGTGCCTGAGTATCTCGATGCCGATCAGGCAGGAGAAATAGCGCTCTCCGTGAAAATCTCCCGACACGATGCGGATCGGGTCATAGGAGCGGAGCGTCGTGTTCGGGAAGCTGATGCACCCGGCGTGCTCGCCACCCTTAATGCTGCCGCCTATGACGCGTATTTCGCTGTCAGGACGCGTTTGGAAAAGCTTGCAATGCCGCGCGTAGATCTTGCTTATCAACACCGGGCCAGCTCCGGTGTCAATTAGCGCCTTGATTCGGACGGGTTGGCGGAATTCGAATCCTAGGTCACCCTGCTGATCGAGGAGGGCCTGGGAGTTCCTTACGAGAATATCGATGCAGGCAAAGGGATTCTCCGCGTGGCACGGGTCCCAGCGAATCTGCGCGCGGCCCATTTCAGAAAACGAAGTAGACGGGGTCGGTTCGCCAGACCTGCTGGATCAGGAAGCTCCGGCTTCCTTCGAATCGCTGTAGACCGGCAGTGAAAGCATCTCCATAAGAGTCGAAGAAGCCCGCCACTTCTTCGTCCCGGATCGCCACATAAGCACCCGCGTGATCGCGCAGCCACTCTTCACGGTGATCCTGGAAGACCTTTGTTTCCTTAGCAAGCAGATTGTTCATCAAAAACCTACTCACACTAAACGATAAATGCATCACCTTCATCCGTCAATTACAATTGACGAAATGGATTATATGTTGTCAATTTTAATTGTCATTCAGAATTGAAGGATTCGATAGTGGGCAGACGAGCAGGCGTTAGCGAGGCACAAAGGAAGTTCCGGAAGGAATTTGCCGCGGCGCTCGCCGCGGCCATCGGCTCGGGACGTGGGGCCCAGTCACGCGCCGCTAACCAGTTGGGAGTGAGGAGGCAGCTTGTTAGCCTTTACCTTAAAGGGAATACGACGCCCGGGCCGGATGTAATATGCCGCGCGCGCGAATTATGGGGGATTCGTCTTGAGTACGGCGGTATGCCGCTGGAAACCGCAAGCTTTCCGCGTCTTGGGCCACGGATCCATCCACAGCAGCTAAAGCTCTTTAGCGAGGATCAGCAATTGAAAGTTGTTGTGCTGCGGCGATCTGCCGACTCAGTCGAACTGAAAGTTTCCATTAATTTCAAGGAACGAGGGTGATTGGGCGCTCGTCCACTGGTTTTGCGGCAGGGTTTGACAATTGAAATTGTCGGCGTCAGATGCGCATGGGCATCAGCACATAGCGGTATTTGTATTCGGCGTCGGGGTCTTCGGGACGCATTTGGCCGGCGGCTTGGGAGTCTTTGAATTCGAGGCGCACCTCGCCCTCGTTGTTCAGGGCTTTGAGGAAGTCGAGGATGTAGATCGAGTTGAATCCAACCGCAATAGGCTCGGCGGAATACGGGGTGTCGATGGTGTCTTCGCTTTCACCCGATTCGGTGGAGTTGGCGCTGATCTTCAGCTCGTTGCCTTCGAGCCGCATGCGAATGGCTCCCGAACGCTCGTCTGCGAATTGCGCGACGCGCTGGATGGCGGCCGAGAGCTCGCTGGACTGCACGACGGCGAATTTATTGTTGTCGCGCGGCATCACCGCCTCAAAGTTGGGGAACTGGCCGGAGAGCTTGCGGGTGCTCAAGGTGCGGGGGCCGACGCGGAAAAAGAGCGTGTGCTCGTCATCGGCAAATTCGATCCTCTCGTCCTCTGAGGCGGAGAGCAATTGCTGTAACTCCCAAAGCGCCTTACGAGGGACCAGTACGCGCTTTTCGCCGCTAACGCCTTCGAGAACCTCGTTGGGTTTTTCCACGAATGCCAGGCGATGGCCGTCAGTGGCGACCATGGCCAGCGACTCCGCCTTAAGAATAAGCAGGGCGCCATTGAGGGTATAACGCGATTCCTCATTGGAGATCGCGAAAATGGTGCGTGTGATGAGGGTCTTGAGAGCAAGATGAGGCAGGCTGGTGGCGGCCACTGAGGGAAACTCGGGAACTTGAGGATAGTTGGCGCGCGCCATGCCGACAATCTTCGTGTTGGAGCGGCCGCTGCGGATCTGCACCCAGTGGTTTTCCAGCAGCTTGATTGAGATATCGCCATCGGGAAGCAGCTTGATGTAGTCGTAAAGTTTTCGTGCAGGGATGGTGCAAGCTCCTGGCTTTTTTACCTTTACGGCTGTGCTGGTGCGGATGGCCTGGTCGAGGTCGGTGGCGGTAATGTGTAGCCGGTCGCCGTCAGCCTCGAGGAGAAAGTTGGACAGAATCGGGATGGTGGTCTTGCGCTCCACTACGCTTTGCGTTGCATTGAGTTCCCTCACCAGATCCTGGCGGCTTACACTGATCTCCATGGCTGCCCCCTGCGCGGCCGGCTTCTCCACTTCGGTTTCGACAATCGCCATCCCCCCACCTCTGCTCCCGAAGCCATCCCCTGGTATGGCCCCACTTTACAACACCTTACGACCCCCCGGAAATAGCTCTCGCTGCGCACTTTCGATTGTAGCTGTCGTATGAATTTAGGGTGCGTGGAAAACACGGTTGCATTTCCGGATTCCGCA
>JASHTU010000305.1 GCA_030040395.1 Acidobacteriaceae bacterium | reverse complement strand
GATGAATCGCCTGCGGTTCATCGTTCATTTCGCTCCGTCTGTATTATCCGCTGCGGGCGGCCTGGGCGCCCATTGCTTTGGACGGACGCATCAGCCACCTCTCGCTACTTGGCGGGTGGCCCACCCTTCGACCCAGCAAAGAAATCCAGAGCGCCATCATAACCGGAAAAAGTCAAAGACCGTCCTGCGGTTGCCCGATTTTGAACACGCAAAATCAACGGTCCTTAACAGTCCTACCAGCGTTAATGCACACCGCGGTTACTGTCACGCCATCGACGGGTTTGTCGATTGATATTGCTCCGAGCCGCGCCTGGCCTTCAACCGCGTCGCAGTGCTCCGATACAGGAACTAGTATCTCGTTGCAGAGATTAGCGCATGAAGCAAAGTCAAGATTTCTGCGCATTGTGCTCTGAAATGTAATACGCGAACTTATGCAACGAGATAGTAGGCTTTGCCGGAGGTTACTTACAGCGCCTACTGCACCAGGACGCCACATCCGTCGCACATCAACTCTGCGTGCGCAAGATTTGCCACAACCGCATCAGCGTCCACGCCAGCGCCGCAATCGCCCCAAACCACAGCACGAAGGTGAGCCTCACTACCCATTCCGGCGCCACTCCCGCATGCTGCAACTGGAACGGCAGAAAATTCCAGCAGGTGATGTGCTGCTGGTCCCAGGCATCATCCAGCGGCAGAAAACGGTACAGTCCCCAGGCCTGCATCTTGCCCAGCGCAAAACCAGCGATGTTTTCAAAGCGCAGCGCAACCACCCACACTGGCCGCTGCATCACCTGAATCTGATACTCCTCCAGCGATAGCCAGAACGCCACCGACGCCACCTGCACGACCACCGAAATTGCACAAATCGCCGCGCACGCGGCAACCACTCTCCGCCCCACCTCGCTCCGATACTGCAATAGCAATGGCACGGCCGGCAGCACCACGAACTGCGCCGCCGTGGAAACATAACGATCGCCCCAAGCCCAATCGCCCGCCCAAGCAAAGTACCGCGCATAAAAGCAGACATAAGCAAGCAGCATGGCCGGCATAGCAACAAAATACGCCTTGACCGCCGGAGTAAAGCGCCTCCACGCGACCATGGCAAGCAACACCGTCAGCACCATGAGCGGATCGAACAGGAAGATCGATTTCTCCGGCGAAAACAGCGCGCCTAAGAAGCCCACGTGAATCGCGCCGGAGAAGGGAAAATTCGCCGGCAGCGAGGGATCGCGCTGGCGCATCTCGATGGCGGTCAGTCGCATGTAAGTCGTCCAAAACGAGCCGAAGCGATAGAACTGATAGAGCCGGTCGAAAATCCCGAACAAAAGATAGACCGGTGCAGCAGTCGCGGCATATTGGCGCATGCGCGCCCATAGCAAGCGGCCGCGCGGCCCCTCAAACAACAGCACCAGCAGGATGAACAGCCCGCCAGCCAGCAGATCCAGCCCCGTCGTAATGCGCGTAAGCAGATTCAGTCCGAGCGCCGCCGAGCCGGCAATCAGCGCCGGCCGGCTCCCGGTGCGCGCCCATTCGAATTGATAGGCCAGTCCCGCCAGGGTGAGCAGAAAAATGAAATTGTTCTCTTGTTGAACCTGCGCGTAAAACAGATGCGTCGTAGCCAGCAGGAGGGCCAGCGTGCCGGCAATCGCCTGAATGCGGCTGAATCCAAACAGCGCCAGAAACCGCAGGCAAAGCAGCGCCGTCGCCACATTCAAAAAGACGCTCACCGCGTAACACACCACGATGGTGCGCACGGCCGGGTCGTTGCCGTTGTACTTTGCGAAGGCCGGCAGCCGTTCCAACAGTCCGCCCACGATGTCGGCCGGCAGAAACAGCAGCGACTGGCCAATGCCGTAGTAACTCTGAATCCTGCCCCCGCGCCCGCGCACGCCGAAGTCGGGATACTCGTTCGGAAAGACCGGCGGCTCCGATGTCCATAACGAATGCGCCACTTGCAGCCGGTGCGCCGCGTCCGACGACCCCAGATCGCCGGACTGCACAACCACCGCAATCAGCGCGCCGGCGAGCGCAACCAGAAAGACTGGCTGCGTCAGCCATGCCCGCAGCCCCGCAATCAGCTCCATGGTCTCAGTGTAGTGTCTTGTTCACCCATAAGAGAATAGCTGTCAGGTTAGGTCAAAGTCTGCTATATCTCCTTAAATATCATATTTTTGCCATAACAAAAGCCCGCACAGAAGCGCTCGTACACAGGTGAGCGTATGGGCGCGAATTGGTGCGCGTCGGCTCGATTCGATGGGCGCACCTCCCATTCAAGGTCGCGACGCTGGGTGGACCGGTGTGAGAGCCGTTATAGTGCGCAGACTTTTTCGGCTGCATTCGAGTGGATGCGAATGAGGCTCCCCTGGCAGTCCCGATCCGGCCGATCGGGTGCGCTCGCGACGCCGATTGCAAGCTATCATGGGTGATAATGCTGGTGTCCGGAATCGGCAGGAAACGCCATGAGGAATATCGGAAGAGCAATTCTCCCGTTGATCTTCACCGGAGCTATGATCACCGCGGTTTTTGCCCAGCGGGCCTTCCGTCAATATCCATCGGTAGAATACGGCGAGTCAATTCCGCTGCCGCCCGATTGGAAACAGCCTGCGGAGTGGACCTTTGCCCGCCTCATGTTCCCTCCCGGTCCACTGGACGGTTATCGTGGCCGGTTCGACGGGCCATGGCAGGAAGGGCTTTCTCTGTGGACTCAGGACTATCCCCGTGCCGATCGCTCGTTTTCCAATATGGTGCGGCGGCTCACGCGCGTGCAAGCCCGTTCCGTCGAGCAATCCGTGAGCCTTGATGACGCGGACGAGGTTTACAACTGGCCGTGGCTGTATGCCGTGCAGGTGGGCGAGTGGGGGCTGACCGAAGCGGAGGCGAAGAAGCTGCGAGATTACCTTCTGCGGGGCGGCTTTTTTATGGCCGACGACTGCCACGGAACCGAGGAGCAGGCTTATTTTGAGAAGACCATGAAGATGGTCTTTCCGGACCGCAAGCTGGTGGACATTCCCAATGGCGATCCGATCTTCCACACGTTCTTCGATCTCGACGACCGCTTCCAGATTCCCGGAGCAGAGCACCTGGTCACCGGCCACAAGAAAGACGGCTACTTCGCCCACTGGAAGGGAATTTATGACGACAAGGGGCGAATAATGGTGGCCTTCTCGCTGAACTCCGACATCGGCGACTCATGGGAATTTATGGACGATCCGCGATACCCGGTCCGATTTTCCGTACTTGGCGCCAAGATCGGCGTCAATTACGTGATCTACGCGATGACGCATTGAAATCTCCCACGCGCGGTCTCTGTGGGCAGGTCTCTGGCCGCCACTTCTTAGTTCCCCGCCATCCCAACATGCTGTAGTTTCCGGCGTCTCCTCGCGTTTGCTCGCCATTTCGAAACAGGAGGGATTTCAGGCGGTGGGCCTGCTGCACGCGTTGACAGCAGGAAGGACGCACCGGCTGACGATCGTATTGTCGAACCGGGAACAACAGCAGCAATGGGTGGGGACGGACCTGCGCCAGGAGGTATGCCCTCAGATCAAGGGGTGATGCTCGCGGATCCGGGTTGAGCACTCTACCGAAATCTAGCTATGGATCCCGGAGGAGCCCAGGCTAATAGAATCGGTAAAATTGGGTTTGATTTCATTCTTTTCGCGATTGCGCGGGAAATGAATGCGCCATGCACTCTATGGATCCAGACGTTCCGCAATACCTGAGCCGGGCGGTCCCAGCGCCGCTTGCTTCTCGCGTGCCCTGGTACAAGAGCACTTTTCCAACCTACGCCGGGATATTTCTTTGGGTCGGTTTTTATCTGAGGCTTGCGGGGCCCACGCTCGGCTTGGCGAATGTTGGCGTCTGCCTTGTGGGATTGCTGATCGCGGGCCTGCTATGCTTCGGGCTTTACTATTATGTTCCGGCCATGCTGGGAATGCAGACCGGCCAGCCGCTCTACGTTGTGGCGACGTCGACGTTCGGCGCCAAGGGCGGGTACCTGATTCCCGGACTGCTGATGGGATTTCTGCAGATAGGTTGGGTTGCGGCCGTAGCATCCATCTCGGCGACGTTCATTATGAATGGGCTGAGTGAAACGGCGCGGAGTCTCTTCATTTTGATCGTCGTTCTCTGGGTGTATAGTCTCGGATGGATCGCGGTCATGGGCATTCATTATGTTGCTCGCGTCGCCAAGTTCTTGAACTGGGTTCCGCTGGCGATGATCCTGATTGTGGTTTGGGCGAACAGGGGCGGCATTGCTAACTATAGGGTCCCGCAACGCGACGATGTGGGTGGATTTCTGAATGTTCTCACGATCGTCATTGGCTATTTCGCCACGGCGGGAGCGGCGGGCGCGGATTTCGGGATGCACAATCGCAACCGGCGGGACGTTGTGCTCGGCGGTGGATTGGGAATTGTGGGTGGGGTGCTGATTGCCGGCGGTCTGCCAATTGTGTCGGTGGCAGGATATATCGGACGCGGTGCGGGCTCAAGTTACGATTACTCGGCAGCTATCGCCAGCGTGGGCGCATTGGCTCCGGTGATGTTCTTCTTATTTGCCGCCGCCTCGCTTGTTCCTACGTGCTTCTCCTCATTCATTGCATCGAACAGCTTTAACACCATGCTGCCGAGGATTCCAAGGAGCATTTCGACCTTCGCAGCGCTTACCGTGAGCGTCATCCTGGCAAGCACCGGAGTGGCCAATAATCTCGTAGGCTTCTTCAATATCGTCGGCGCCTCTTTCGGCCCTATTTGCGGGGCGATGATGGCGGACTATTTGCTGGCCGGGAAGAGATGGCCCGGTCCGCGGCGGGGGATCAATTGGGCCGGTTATATCGCCTGGCTTCTCGGCTTTGTGACCGGGATTCCAGAGCACTTGCCCGGAATTCCGGCGGCGTGGGTCAAAGCTGACAATCCGGCCGTGCTTTATTCGTTTGCGGTTGGCTTCCTCGCTTATTTGCTTCTGGCGCGGCTGGGAATATGGCCTCCCCGGATGGAAAATGTAGTGGCGCGGGAAAAGGGGCAATTGGATCCCGGCGCCGAAGACTTCCGCACCCGCCTGGTAGATCGCCGGAACCCTGAGGCTGATCTGCCTTAGGTTCATCCTGGTTCTGCTGCTTAGCCCCGGTTGCGCGAGCCCTATCGCGTTGCCCACGTTGCCCAGGTTCCCGCCGTGAATATCTACCCGGTGGACCTGAACGGGCACTCATAAAGAGCCGCGCCCATCGATGTTGGGAACATTCGATTGGCGATCATCGTTTCTCTCCTTATTGATTAGGCGCCATCATAACCGTAACCCGGCCCACGCTCGTGTCTCCGGCGTATAAGTCGTCATGCGCGTCGAAGGACCAATAGCTGGCTTCGATAAACTGACCGTTGCCGATACCCATCCCGTTGCCGATCGCGCCCAGCACTCGGCCGTTGCGGTCCAGCTTCAGGAACTGCCCATCCTGGCCGCTCGCCATCCACGGATTGCCCTCATGATCGAAAGTAAGCGCGCACACCAGATTCCGCATCTGCAGCGTCTTCACAAACTGGCCGTTGGCCGTATAGATGACAATGCGGTACTCCTCGCGGTCGCCGATCCACACGTTGCCATTGGTCGGATCCACGGCCAACCCGTGAGCCATGCTGAATTTCCCCTGCCCCACATTGTCGCCGTACCACTGGTTGATGTAGTTCCCGTCCTTGTCCAGGTGGATGATCCGCGAAGCTCCGGACACATTCGTCGGATCGCTGGAATCCGTATCGTTGGGGCTTTCGTTGCCGTGCCCTTCGCCAATATACATATCGCCATCGGGAGCGAAAGCCACCATCAGCGGCTCCCACAAAAGCCTTTGCCCCTTAGATTCAATCCAATCCCCCCGATGGCCACTCACTCCGATGGTCTTGAGCAGTTTCCCCTCCGGACTCACTTCCTCCACGATGGCTCGCGTGGCGTCGCAAATCCAGACATTGTCCTGCGCGTCGATGGCCATGCCGTGCGCCTTCAATGAATGACCGATCACGTCGTCGCCCACGGTGCGAATGAGCTTGTGATCGGGGCCGAACTCATACAATTGCGGCGTTCCCGCGGGGGCGCGCTTAAAAGCCCAAAGATCCCCCTTTGAATCTAGGGCAACCGACGGAACCCCGCCAAAACCCGATGGCACGTAATACGGATAGGTGAACGTGTAGCCCAAAGTCTGCTTCCACTCCACCCGCTGCAGTTCCTGACGTCCGCGCGGCCCCACGCCGTTCCTCATCCGGTTGTCGCAAACCGGCGAGTGGCTGCACGGCGGTACGCCGCCGCTCTCGGCCATCGCCGCCTTCATCTGGTCCACTGCGGTCTTGCATTCTCCTGAAAGCTTGTCCGCGTTCTGGGTCAGACATTCCCGCGCGCCAAAGCCGGTCTCACCCGCGCACAGTTTCGCCATGTCGTCTGAACATGCGGACATAAATCCGCCCCGTGCCCCGCCCCTCGTTTGAGTCATCGTGACATTCCCTTCCGCATCGACCATCGTATGTCCGGTCGGATCGGGAAACGAGCCCTGCAAAAGCCAGGCCGGCGATCCGTCTTCGGCAGGCCCTTCGGTTGGCGGGTTCTGCGCGCCACAAACCATCGCCGCCGCAACAATTGCAACCCCGAACGCCGTCGCGCGAAAATTGGCAAGCTGACGTCTGCTCATTCAAAAATCCCCTCGATGCTATAAATCTCTCGGCTCAGGTTCGAACTTTTTCCCTGACGCTTTTACCGAACGCTCTTTAAATTTAACAGCACACAGCGGGGCAGCCACCCAATTACAGAATCTACTGAAGGCGGTGCCCGGTCCGGTAAATCCGAGCCTCCCATGTCTTCTGTACTCGGGGAACTGCCCCGCGCGGAATCCCATTGTTGAATGGCGCCTCGATCGGCTTACACTCGATTTTCGCTCTCAAAACTCGAGGCGAAGCACCCCGATTAGATTGCCGTTCGGTGAACCATACACAGAGAAGCCATAGCTTTGATTGGGTGTTTTGCCAAACAGCGAAGGACTGACTATGTTCGGCGTGGTGTTCATTGCGGTCGCGTAGGGAACCTCGGGAAAGAGGTTGTCGGCGTCCATGCGCACTTCGAGCTTGTACCTTTCCCTGAAGGAAATCGTCTTGCTCAGCGAGTACTGCGGCCACCATACGCCGCCGTAGGTCGAGGCGCCGATGCCCATATTGCCTTGCGTATACGCCGCCGGATAGGCGAACGCGCCGATGTTGTAGTACGGAGTCTGGTCTTGCTCAGGGAACGAATGGTGCCAGCTGAAAACGAATCTCGAGTTCTTGATCGGCTGCCCCGGCACCCGGTTCATGAACACCTCTCCAGGCAGTTCCTTGTTGGGGTTGCTTGCGCTTTGCTGCACGAAGGTTACGGGCTGGCCGGTGTGATAGTTCTGAATGGTGAGGAACTGCCAGTCTCCCAAGATCGCGTTGGCGATGCCTCCGTGGTTCATCCACCTGCGGCCCCGGCCGACCGGAATGTCCCAGGTAACGGTTCCCGTGAACTGGCCCTTAAATGACCCAGTATCGATTGCCTTGGTGGCGGCCTTGTTATAGGAGATAGCCAGCGGGAAGGGGCCCGTAACATTGAGTTCCGGGCCAGTGCCGACGGTATAGTAACTGCTCCCGAGGATCTGGTTCCCGGGACCGTTGTCAATCAGCCTCTCGTAGGTCCAGTGGGCGTCGTACGAAAGGCCGCTGGAGTAGCGTCTCTGAAAGTCGATGATGCCCGAATTGAACGTGCTGCCATCCCAGTTCTTGTAATAGTTGATGGACCCGAACTGGGGGAAAGGCAGATAGTTCTGCTCAGAGGCAAATACCGTGTTCAGAAAGGTTGTATCGGTGGAGCTGTAAATGGACTGGGGCAAATCGTTGATATTGACCGGATTGGGGTTGACCAGCCCATAGGCCGCCGATCCGATATAGTCGACTTCGAGCATGGTGTTGTTCCTGAACTGCCACTGTACGCCCGCGGAATAGCTCATGGTATGGCCGTTATGCAGGTTAGGATCGAAATAGGTCGCGGTGCGGCCCGAGTAGCTCCCAGTGCGGGTCACAAAGTTGGCGGTGTGATTGGATTGGATGGGGTAATTGATCGGCCCAGGGCCCGTAGACAGATACATGCCGGGCAAGGGACTGCCAACCGGCGGAGC
Organism: Acidobacteriaceae bacterium; assembly: GCA_030040395.1. GTDB lineage: Bacteria > Acidobacteriota > Terriglobia > Terriglobales > Acidobacteriaceae > Telmatobacter. The sequence continues at coordinate 1,777 of JASHTU010000305.1, read as the reverse complement.
CACGTAATAGGTCGCCTCGTAGTTGTCCATGCCCATTTCCGTCATGTTATCCACGCTGAACATATCGAACGATCCGCGGAGGACCCAGTTGGGCCGGAAGTTATACGATACGCCGATGCGTGGCGCCCAATTATTCCCGGCGTTGGGATAGATGGCGCCGGTGGGATTGGTGATGGCGCCCTGGTCGCCGGTGACGGGGTCGATAACAGCGGGGTTGAACTCCGATTTGTATGCGCTTTTGGTGTTGCCGGAAGCCTCAAGGTCGTAGCGGATGCCAAGATTGAGCGTCAGCTTGCTGGTTGTCCGCCAGGAATCCTGGAAGTAGAGCTCGTTGGACCACCAGCGCGGATAGTATCCCTCCAACTGCTCGGTGAAGGTTGCGTAGTCCGGCGCGCCCAGCAGGAACGAGGCCCAGGAGTTGCCGGTGTTGGTCCCGAACGGGAACCCTGTGGTGGCGCCGCTGAAGGTGTAAAGGCCGGAGGGCAGCGGAACCGTGCTGGCCCCATTGGATTCCGTCCCGGTGTCGTCTTCCTCCACCTTGAAGCCCTCCCAGCCCCATTTGAAGACGTGATGGCCGATCGTCTTCGTCATATTGTCGCCGAAGTCCCAATCGAACTGGGCAAGCTTGAAATAAGCGCCGGGATCGGCGTTCCACGTTACGCTGCTGTTGCCGGTGCTTACAAAGGCCGGAAACGTGCTTCCCGGGACGCCGGGGATGCCCAGCTTTCCTGCCCAATTCGCGTTGTTGGTGAACGGCGAGACGATGTCATGGCGGCTCATATACCCGGCGCGGATCTCATTGATGAACGAGGGGCTAAAGACGTGGGTTTCGTCGATTGCCATGTTAAGCGTCTCGATCGGCTCCGGCCGGGCGAAGGAGGAGGACGTAGAATCGAGGAGGTAATCTTCTGGCAGGTTGTAGATGATGTTCTCGCGGCCGGGATGGGTGTGGAAGAAATTCCAAAGCCAGTTAAAGTACATCCGGTCATTTGAGTCCAGCACTTGGTCGAAGCGGGCCAGATATCCTTCCTTGTCGGCCAGATAGAAGTTGTTGGCATTCAGGTTGTTCTCCGGACCGGTAGTTACAAAGCTGCCAGTTGCATTGGGGGCGGCATAGGGCATCAGGGCTAGGTAAGCCTTGGCAACGGGATCGATGCGGCTGCCGGGAATTGTATTGTTCGTAAACTGCGTGGCTGACCAGGCGCCTCCTGTGCAAGCAGGCCCAGTCCCGCCATTGCAGGTATAGGTGGCCGGATCGTAGATGGGCTGCGCGCCGGACCAGTTAAACTCATAGTTCCCCGGATTCGCGGGATCCTCGCCCAGCATGCCCAGGGTGGGTACGTTGCCGACCTGAGCATCGGTCTCGTGGTCGTAGTCCCAGCGCTCACCGAGGAACAAAAACGACTTGTTCCGGCCGTCGTAAACCTTGGGAATGTAGATGGGGAATCCCAGCGTGGAATCGAAGTTGTGATACTCAAAGGGGGTGGTCAAGGGGGCCTGCTGGTAGATTTGCCTGTGTATCCAGTCATGATTGATGTAGCGTTCTTCAGCCGTCCAATGAACCTGGTTGGTCCCGCTCTTGATCACTATGTTTTCGGCGCCGCCGGCGTCATGGCCCTGCTCGGCCGGAATACCCGTGCTCCAAACCTGGGCTTGCTGAATGGCATCCACCGGCGGCATGGCGGAATTGTTGACGGTGCCGACCTGGTATTTCGGGTTCTGCTTGGCCATGACGCCGTCAATGTTGTAGTTGATGAAATTGCCCGGCAGGCCGGCG
>JASHTU010000304.1 GCA_030040395.1 Acidobacteriaceae bacterium | reverse complement strand
AAGCAATATCCGCCGCCCAAAGACTTCCATCGGCCCACCCAAACGTTCATGGGCAAAATCGGCATCTTCGATGCCCAGTCCGACATCGGAGGTCCGCTCGTGCCGGGCAGCGCCAGTTACGACCCCGCCGCCGGCCGCTACACCGTCAATTCCGCCGGCTATAACATCTGGTACACGCGCGATGAGTTTCGCTACCTTTGGAAAAAGATGTCCGGCGACGTTTCGTTCGCGGCCAATGTGGGCTTTCCCGTCGCCCAGAGTCCGCCCCACGATCGCAAGGTCGTCATGGTCATTCGCCAGGACCTCGACGATGACTCCCAGGAGATCATGGTCGCTGAACATGGAACCGGGATGGTTCACCTGGCGGTGCGGCCCGAAAAGGACGAAATGATGAGCGACATCGAGTACCGCATCAGCGGCTCTGCACTGGGGCCGATCATGCCGCAGCGCATCGGCATCGAAAAGCGCGGCGACAGCGTGGCGCTCTTCATCAGCGTCCAGGGAGAACCCATGCACCAGTTCGGTCCTCCCATCCAGATCCATTTCAACGCGCCGTTCTACGTAGGCCTCGGCTTCTGCTCCCATTACCCCGTAACGGTTGACACCGGCACGTTTTCTCAAGTGCTCTTGAAAAATGCGGCCGGCGAGGTCCGCTGACGCTTCCGAGGCTACCCGCTTCTCCGCTGCAGAGAGCCGTGACTGTCCCTATGCGAATCTGGCCGACAGACTCGCCTGAATTGTGCGGAAAAACAAATCGCGGTCGGAGCGGACAGCGGCGATCGGCCAGCCAGCACTGATGCCTCCGTCCACGACCAGGTTCTGTCCGGTCACAAAACGCGACGCATCGCTGGCCAGAAACAGTGCGGCTTGCGCGATATCATCCGTGCGGCCTACAGACTGCAGCGGCTGCCATTTTGCCACGACAGCGCCAATGGCAGCCTCGGCGTATTCTGGGTGGTCGTCCGCCTCGTCCGGTTGCATGCCCATGAACTTGGCGAAAGCTCCGGTGGCAATCATCCCCGGCGAGATGCTGTTCACTCGAATTCCTTTTTCACCCAGCTCCATTGCTGCGCAACGCGTGAGGTGGATTGACGCGGCTTTTGCAGCCGAATAATAGTGACCTCCCAAACCGGCCCGTATTCCGTTGACACTGGCGACATTGATGATACTGCCCGTTCCCTGCGCCGCCATAACCCGCACCGCGTATTTCATCCCCGCGAGGACGGCGCGCAGGTGCACTGTTATCGCCGCATCGAACTGCTCCAGATCAACGTCGGCAATGGCGGCATTTTGCGAGCCCCTCCCGGCATTATTCATCAGGCAATCGAGGCGGCCAAAGCGGTCGACAGCATGATCGATCATAGCCTTGACATCACTTTCGCAGGCAACGTCTGTGCGTATGAAGCTAATGGCGTCACCGAGTTTCCGGGCGAGTTTCTCTCCCCTGTCTTGGCGCCGGCCGGCAATTACAACCTTGGCCCCGTTGGCAATGAAAACCTCGGCAGTGCAAGCGCCGATGCCGCTGGTCCCGCCCGTTATAGCTGCAACCTTTCCTTCGAGTGGCAACATCAGAACAACCTCCTTTGCAGCTACATGAACGGTAGCTGCCGGTTCCCGCTTCCGCGAGGTCAGCGCCTTTAGATAGCAATAGCAAATCCGCCGCCGATCCCATATTCAGAGTTTTCAGCAAGAGAAGACCGCTGTCCATGACCTCGGAGGTCATGGGCGGGCTAATTTCGGTGGGGCGATTCAGATGCTAAACCGCGCTCTCAGCCAGGCGATTCACCTCAGTGCGAGTGGCCTCATCTGCAGGGAAAAAAGTCTCAATGCGGAGTTCTTGCAGTGCAACGTCCAGCGGCGTGCCCAAGGAAGTCAGGGTAGAAAACAGGCGAAGCGTCGAGTTCCTCCACCGGTAGTTGATGGTTAAAAAGGGTGGAGGAACTTCATTCCAATCGAGCATGCGCCAGCGGCTCGGCACGTTTGGATAGCTGAGCAACTCCTCGAGGAACCGCTTCAACGCCTCGTCAGACGGGTTGTCTGCAGCTTCGCGATGCACCCGCCGAATGATGCGTGCGGCAACCACCTCCCAGTTTTCGATGAACGGGCGTAGCCCATGTGGATCGAATACCAGGCGGACTCCGTTATGCGGCGTCCCGGAATCGCAGCCAGGGAAAAGACCGAGAATGCGCTTTGCGCCGGCATTCATCTTTAAGGTGTTCCAATAGCGATCCAAAACTAGTACGGGATTCGGCTCAAGTTGCGCCATGATAAGCTCCAGTGCGCGGCGCCCTGCTTCTAATTCTGGAGCATCAAGACTACTGTGAAGATACAAGGGCGCATAGCCGGCCGCGAGCAGCAGCGTATTGCGTTCACGCAATGGAACCTGCAGCGCCTCGCTGAGACGAAGGACCATCTCCCGGCTAGGCTGTGCGCGGCCCGTTTCGAGACAGCTCAGATGGCGCGTTGAGATCTCAGCATTCAGTGCTAGATCCAGTTGACTGACGCGTCGAACGGTGC
>JASHTU010000303.1 GCA_030040395.1 Acidobacteriaceae bacterium | reverse complement strand
CGAGCTGAACGGGGACCTCCGGCGTGAACGACCTGATCCAATCGGCCATTTCCAGCATCCCTTGCTCTTCGGAGACATTATGGCCGAGCATGATCCAGCCTTTGGGAATGCCCAGCGTCATGGCGTCGAGGACATAGGCCGGGCTGTCGAGAAAACCGTCGCTTTCCTGCTGTTCTCCGCTGACCACAACGTCCACGTCGGGGTCATTGATGCTGGGCGTCGCGTATCCCACGCCCAGGTGCAATCGGCTCACCTTCGCCTTGGGATCGCCCACCACCCGCATCGCCTTGACGCCGAGCCGCTTCTGGAATGTGGCCGCCATCTCTCCGAGCGTCGTCTCGGGAAGCGTGAAGTGGTGCGATTGCGGCGCCGTCTCGTACTCGCTCTTGAGGTCGAGCGCACGCGCCAGGCCCACGTAGATGAAGTCCGGCCTCCGCGCGTGCATGTGATCGTGCATGCGGAACACCACCACATTGTGCTCCCGCATGTAATCGACCTTGAGCTTGTAGCTCGGATCGCCGCTCACGAACGACAAATCATCCCGATCATTCCAATACGTGTCTTCATGCGGGACCATCATGTTGCAGCCTGCTTCGACGGCGCTCCGGATCGCGTCGTACGAGTCGAACATGGTGGTGGCGATCCCGTGGACGACGGTGTCGGGCCCGCCGAACTTGAAGGTGTCGCGGTACGTCCTCGTCATCCACGGAAAGCCAAGATTGGCCTTGATGCGCGCCACCACTTCGCCTGCCGTCAGCGTACTCATGCGTTTGGCCTCCAGTACGGATCGCCGGCCGAAACCCACGTCGAATCGACCTCGGGAACAATGGTTTCTAACCACTGCGCGCAGACCTGCATGCCCGGTTCTTCCGAGACGATGCGGCCAACCAGAATCAGCGCTTTCTTTCCGCCGAGCGCCATCGTGTCGCGCACGTACTCGACGGACTCCCACTCGCGCACTTCGCCGGCGATGATCGCGTCCACGCCGGGAAGCGTCTCGAGCGAAGCCTGAATCGGCGTCGTTCCCGGCAGCAGAGCAACCTTCCGCACCCGCAGATCCGGATGGCCCACAATGCGCATGCCGCCGCGGGACTTGAGTGACTTCTTCACGTGCAAAACGAGCGCGTCGAGCGACATCTCCGGAATCGAGAGATGGCTCGGATTGTCGCTGTTGGCGAACTTCGACCAACCCAACCCGGCGACCAGACCCTGCGCGTACGGATCGGGCTTGCGCAGCCGCCAGTGGTCGGAGAACCTCCACACCACGAGGCCGTGCTTCCGGATGAAATCGTCCTTGCCCGAGAAAACCGGGTCCGGTGGAGGCGGCGCGGACGGCGTCTCCAGCGGAACCACGCGGCCGTCGGCTCCCCGCACGAAGCGGGGACGGACCGGGGGCGTCGGCGTGTCGGCTCTTGAGAAAAACGTCGGCTCGCAGGTGACAATCAGATTCGCGCCCGATTTCACCGCTTGTCCCAACACGTTCAATGTCGGGAGCGCGGTGGTGACCATGCCGGTGACGGCAGTCGAGGGGTCGCCGGCCTTGAACGTGTCAACCGTGTCCGGCTGCCATTCCACACCAATGTTCTTCTTGATGCGATCGACCACTTCCTGCGCGGTAACCGCGCCGCCGATCGACCGCGCCCTCAGCGCCAGCGGCGCCGTCGCAATGCCGGTCGCTGTCAGGGCAACAAATTTTCGTCGTGAGATCGGATGCATGAGCTCCTGTTTTCGTCGCACCGAAGCGAACGGCCGTCTTGGGGGGTCGCTGACGGCCATCACCAGAATAATTGCGCTCTCGAACTTTTGGCCATGGCCGCATTTGCCCATTGCCCGCCTCTGATAAGTCACCTGTTTGGGGGGCGCATTCTGCGGCGAGCGTGTCACGGCTTCGGCTTCGAAAACTCCTCGATGTGCTGCTCACCCTTGCGGCCAAAGTAGATCACCCGCTCGCCGGTTAGGAACGCCCAGTAACCGATGACGCCCGCCGCCGTCGACCGCCGCACAAACTCCGGATACCGCACCGTATCCGCCTGTGCTCCGCGAATCGCCGCGACCAGCTCGCAGCCATTGAACTCGGCCGCGACCGGATCGAGATCGAGAATCATGGATTCCGTGTGCGTGGTTCCGTCCGCCAGGTGGTATGTCTTGCGCGCAGCGGCAAAATCCACTAGGTAGGACTCCACTCCCACCGCGAGCAGTCGCTCGACCACCTGCGGGAAGGTCATCCTGCCTTGCTGCGTTTCCACCGATACTTCGTGCATTACCCCGGTGTTCATCTCTTCTCCCTTTACTCCGTCGGCAGTTTTTCGAGGCCGTGCGCCTGCGCCAGTTTCTTCATCGTCGCCACCAGGGCCTCGCGCTCCCTGGCCGAAAGCGAATGAAAGAACTCCGCGTCGTTCTGGTCGGCCAAAGCCGCCAGTTGCGGCACGAGCCTGCGCCCGGCCGCGGTAAGCGTGATGATTTGGAATCGCCGGTCATCGCTGCGCTCCTGCCGCGACGCCAGCCCTTTGCCCACCAGCCGGTCCACCAGCTTCGACACCCCTCCGCGAGTCATCCCCATGCGCTGGGCGAGGACCCCGGGCGAAGTCTCTTCCTCGTCGAACATCTCCCGCATCACCACCCACTCGGCTACGGTTACGCCGCTGGCGAGGAGCTTGCGGGCAAAGGCGTGCGAGACGTGATTGGACACGAAACGCAACCAGAACCCCACGTGCTTCCTCAGCCCGCTCACTGAGGCAAGGGGTGTTTTGGCATGCTTCATGAAAATAGGTTACTATGCAAATGATTCCTAGTCAACTATGATTGCGTCGCGACGCCGCGACGCAAACCCGCCCGGCGGCTGAATCTCCGTGCAAGCGCGCCCTGGCCGGGCTCCAGGTTCAGTTGCGCATGTGGGGAAGCATCTTGAAGGTCTGGTCAGGGCCCAGCTCCTCGCGCACCATGGTCAAGCCCAATATGTAGCGTTCGAAACGGTCAGAGAGCCGGGCGAAGAGCGGAGCTTCTTTCTCGTACTCGAACAGGTTGAACTGGCTCACGATGAAGTAGCTCTCCTTGCCGGCGCTGATGAGTTCGGCCAGACTGGGAGCGTGATGGCGAAGCCGCCGCGTGGAGCCCGCGGCCTCCGGGTACATGCCGGCCACAAACAGCGCATAATCCCCAATGTACTTGCGCAGCGCGCGCTCGGCGTCAAACGAGGTCGCCGTTCCGTTTACCGGGTCCGCGGCGAGCATCATCTCCGCCAGATCCTCCATCGGCCGGCCGCTCTCGTCGCGCATTTTGTACAGATTCTTGGCTTCGGTGAACTCGCACAGCAGGTGCGCCACATACCCCGTCACGTCAGGATCGTGCAGCCCCAGTTTGCCTTCGTAACTGTTGCGGACTGCCTGTTGAAAGAAAGGCTCAAGCGGATGAGATTGGGATTGCATAACACACCTCCGTGCGCGGCATCGGAATCAGTGTGCCTCTTGCAGGAATCCTCCCATCGGGCCCTGTCCTGCCAAGGCGCCTATTCTTTCAGATGCCGCAACGGCTGTGCGCGGTTCAGCCGCCTTGCCACGAGGCTCCGGCTGTTCCCTCTTGCGTTGCGCTGGGAAAGAGCCAGCCATCGCCTGTTTACCCGGTTGTAACACTGAGCTTATCGGATAAGTTGCGTTGCGCAAGAGGGGGCGCGCCAAATTTGTTGGCAAAGAGGAACAAGGAGTGCAAACAGGCGCAAAACTGCGCCCGCATGCACGTGCGTTCAATGATTAGAAGGCAAGTCTTCGAAACCGGGTTGGCTTACACCACCGCTGGCGCGCGCGACTCCAGCTCCGCCAGCCGCTTGGCGAGCAAATTCTCCAGCTTCACCAGCGCCTCCGAGAAGCCCTCGATGCCTTCCTTCAGCTTGTCGTTCGCCATGCGGTCCTGGGCGTGCATGGCGTCGAAAGTCGCCTTGTCGACGTTTATTCTCTCGATCGGCATCGCCTTGGCCTTCTCGGGATCGAGCTTGCGCGGCAGCTCGCCCTGGGTGGATTCGAGCTCGCCCAACAGGTGCGGCGAAATGGTCAGCAAATCGCACCCCGCCAGCTCGCAAATCTCGCCGATGTTGCGGAAGCTCGCGCCCATCACCACCGTCTTGTAGCCGAATTTCTTGAAGTAGTCGTAGATCCGCGTCACCGACTGCACGCCGGGATCGTCGGCGCCCTGAAAATCCTTGCCCGTATCCTTCTTGTACCAGTCCAGAATGCGCCCCACGAAGGGCGAAATCAGCGTCACCCCCGCATCCGCCGCCGCAATCGCCTGGTGAATGCCGAATAGCAGCGTCAAGTTGCAGTGGATGCCTTCTTTCTCCAGCACATCGGCGGCGCGAATCCCCTCCCAGGTGGAAGCGATTTTGATCAGCACCCGCTCGCGCCCGATGCCCTCATGCTGGTAAAGCTTGATGATGTTGCGCGCCTGCGCCATGGTGGCCTGCGTGTCGTAGGAAAGGCGCGCGTCCACTTCCGTCGAGACGCGCCCGGGAATGATGGCGAGAATCTTCTCGCCGAAGGCGAGCGCCAGCCGCTGAAACGCCAGGTTGGCCACTTCCTTGTCGCTCGCCGACTCGCCCAGGTCTTTGTGCGCGTCGGTCAACACGCCGTCCACAATGGGCTGGTACTGCGGCATTTGCGCGGCCGCGGTGATCAGCGAGGGGTTGGTGGTCGCATCCTGGGGGCGAAACTCCTCCATCGCCTCGATGTCGCCGGTATCGGCCACGACCGTGGTGTACTTGCGTAATTGCTCCAACAAATTCTGCGGCATGAATCCTCCTTGGGGAAGAAGTTCCCGGCGCTAGCCCGTTCATCGTTAGTCTACCGCTTCTTAGGATGCGCGGATTATGCCCCGGTTGCACTTCGCGCTCGGTCCGGCGTCAGTGCGCGTCAGACTCGACGGTATTCGCCAGCACGCCCAGTCCGGCCGCGCTCACTTCCACGCGATCTCCAGCCGCAAGCGGTCCCACGCCTGAAGGAGTTCCGGTGAGCACCAGGTCGCCCGGCTCCAGGGTAAACGCTGCGGTAATATAGCTCAGCAGCGCCGCAATAGGAAAGATGAAGTCGGTCGTCGAGCCGTGTTGCCGCAGCTCCCCATTGAGCCGCGTTTCGACAGTCACGCCGGCATCCGGGTCCAGCTCGTCGCTCACCACTGGGCCCAGAGGGCAAAACGTGTCGAATCCTTTGGCGCGTGTCCACTGCAGGTCCTTCTTCTGCAGGTCGCGCGCCGAAATGTCGTTGGCCAGCGTAAAACCGCGCACCGTCTCGCGCCAATTCGCGTCGGGCTTAAAATTCCGCGTGCGCCGCCCGATGACCAGCGCCAACTCGCCCTCGAAGTCCACGCGCTCTGA
>JASHTU010000302.1 GCA_030040395.1 Acidobacteriaceae bacterium | reverse complement strand
TGCCGCAGGCGGCGACGTTGATGCTGGTGGCGCGGGCGAGTTCTTCGTCGGGAATCTCCATTTCGCCCAGGAAGACGGAGCCGGAATCGAGGGAGACGCGGCCCAGGGTGGTGTCGCGGACGGCCTGTGGCTGCTCCCAAATTTCTTTGAGCATGAAGTGCTTGTAGCCGCCTTTTTCCGCCTGGATCGGGTCCCATTGGATGCGGGTGAGGGAGCGGTGGATGGGGTGGCCGAGGAAATCGGTGAGGGTGACGCCGGCCGGGGTGAGGATGGCCATGTCGCCGTCGGCGAGGAAGAGGATGTTGCGGGTGTAGTGGAGGATGCCGGGAACGTCGGAGGCGACGAAGGACTCGCCTTCGCCGACGCCGACGACAACGGGCGGGCCGAGGCGCGCAGCGACGATCTTGTTGGGCTCTGCGGCGGAAAGAATGCCGAGTGCGAAGGCGCCGGTGAGGCGCTTGAGGGCGCAGCGCACGGCGGCCTCGAGAGTGAGCGGGGCGGAGGCGGAGGCTGCATCGCTCTGCACCTGTTCGATGAGGTGGGCGATGATTTCGGTGTCGGTTTCGGTGACGAACTTGTGGCCCTGGGCGGCGAGTTCGTGCTTGAGTTCGAGGTAATTTTCGACGATCCCGTTGTGCACCACGACGATGCGGCCGGTGCAGTCGCGGTGGGGATGGGCGTTTTCTTCCGTGGGCCGGCCGTGGGTGGCCCAACGGGTGTGGCCGATACCGAAGGCGCCGTCGAGGGGGCGGTCGCGGAGGATTTCCTCGAGGTTTTGCAGCTTGCCGGGGGCGCGAAAGACCTCGAGCGTGGAGCGCGAAGGGTTGCCGATGGCGATGCCGGCCGAGTCATAACCGCGGTATTCGAGGCGCCGCAGGCCGTCGATGATGACGGGCACAACTTTCCTGGGACCGACGTAACCCACAATGCCGCACATGCCTTGATTTTATGCGAGGCGGCGGGGCGGAGCGACACTTGGCGCCGTTGGGCAGGATGTGACGACATTCAGGGTGCGTTGAGACTCCTACCTACCCCCAACCGCTGTCGCGGTTGTTGTTGTGTGACCGGGCAAGTAGAAGCCAATGTGATTCGGCACTCACCAGTTCTTCGTTGCCAGGCGCAGGGAACCAGGCAAGGAGCCGCTACTGAGGACCCTGCCCGCTGATTTGGTGAGTGGAGTGAAACGGGCCTTCAGGCGCTTGCCGGTTTCCACCCCAACCAGTCGAGAATCCAGTGCCACGTTCCACCCAGCGTGCGATCCGTGGGGGGCGAGGGCAGAGAGGCCGCCGGAAAGTTTACAGGCTTGCCGCGATAAGCCGCCGCCAGTTGCTGAAACACGCGGCCCTGGTCCTTGACGCGGCCATCATTGGTCAGCAAGCCGAGCGAGTATTCGAGCGGATTGAATTGGAAGTTGCGGTCCACGTCGTGGCTGTCCCAGTAACTGAACCAGCTCACACCCTGCTCGATGGCCGCCGCCCCCGCTTGGTCGAGCCACGCGGCCTGCCCCTTCTCGGGCAGTTCCTTGATGCAGGTATTGAACTCGCCTGCCCATACCGGTTTTTGCCGGTCGCCCGCAAAAGAGCGGATCAGCGTCGCCATGGCGGCGAGCAACTTGACGCTGGGAGGATCCATGGCGCCGCCGTATTTCATGGCCCCGGTCCAGTAGGGATAACAGTGCATGACGGGAAAACGCGCCGCCGCCAACGCATGCGCCGAAAATGTATTCGGCTCAAACCAGGGCACGTGATCGACGCCGTTGACGTGGAGAGCGCCGGGCAGGACCTGGTTCATCAACTCGAACATCTTCGCCATCCACGCGTCCCCCTGCGGAATGGGGGCTTTCCAGCAGGTGTCCAGCTCGTTGCCGAAGTCGAATCCGATGATGTTGGCATGCGGCTGCATAACGCGGGCCAGCTGGCGGACAAAAAGCTCTTGCGCAGAGCGCATCGTCGCATTGGTATAAAACCCGTCGCTCAGGCGATTGAACGACGGCAGGAAAAACCAACCGCTCAACTGGCCGGTAAAAACCGTCACCAGCGCATCGAGATGGCGTTCGCCCATCATCGCCAGCAATTGATCGAGCCGCTCGAGATGCGCGGGGCTTACCCAGATGGGATTGGGCTGAAAAAACGGCCAGATGAGCATGAGGCGCAGGTGGTCAGCGCCGAGCGCGGCGATGGCGTCGAGGTCGCGGCGAATGGGGTCGACGTTCCAGTCGTTCCAGCAGAACCACCAGTGGTGCGAAGGCGTGTAGTTGACGCCGAAACGATGGCGAGTGAGGTCGAGCTTGCTGGTGGAGGCGGGGTTGGTTTGGGCAAGAGCGAATGAGGCGGGTGGGCTGGATGCAGCCAAGGCTCCAGCAGCCGCCGCGGAACTGGCGGCGAGAAATTGACGTCGATTCATAGCGTCGACCCGTGACCACACATGAGATTACTCTGTCAGGCGAAATAGTTACAAAGAAGGTGGAGTGGACGAGGTCGCGGCTGTGATCTGATTTCTGCGATCGTTTGGAGTCTCGATAAGCCCTCTAAGAACGGGTGATTCCGAGAGGGCTCTCTCCGCATGGCGGAGTTCGGCGTTTTGGACTGCGGGCCGTAGGACGGGCGGAGAAGACGACCCACAGGGGGATTGTCTGCGACCTAGCGACCATCCGGGCAGCAAGCGGTCCGGGGCGGAAGTTCGTTGCAGGCATCACTACCCGGATATTCGTCAGGGTGTTATGGGTAGGGGGTGGGTAAGACGCCGGATGCGCCGATAAAGTTGTACGGTAAAGACGACGTTCAAGAGGCTATGCGAATAAGCTAGCGGCGGCTCGACCGAGGCTAACAAGGCCTCGGCCTCATCAGAAAGATTTTTGAGCTGGCTCACGAAATCGCGGAACATAGCGGAGCGCTTGGCGGCCAGATATCGTATGGAGGCTACAAGAATGAGCGGGCGCGGCTCACTGCGGCGGACAGCCTGCAAGAACTCCCAGGCAAGGGCCGGGGAAATTTCACTGATATCCATCACGATAAGATCGGTTTCCGCGATTTTTCTTTCAACGTCCTCTGTCCACCTATCCGTGGTCGAGAATGTCTCTAGTGGAGCAGGTCTTGGGGCTCCTGGCAGGCGATAACCATCATCAGCATCGCGAAGGGTTTGGTCCTCCGCGGTCTCCACCGTCCCGTAGGCAGCCAAGGCGGGCCTTAGCACACTTTTCGCTTGTGAAGACAGATGCCGATCGAAGCGCCGCAGCAATAGTATTTTCCTCCGTTGTCCCCTTTGACCGAACTTAAAGGTCAGATACAGAACAGAGGATGTTGCACTTATGAACCAGGCAAAGTGAGATGGGGTGGCCTGGCTGAGAAAAGTAAGCCGGGCAAGGAAGATAATCCCAAAAAAGAGGAGAACAAAACCACTGGTGAAATTAGACATCAAGAGCCGGAAGGGACCCGGAATGGGGCCTTGAAGGGCCACCATGGCAGGATTCGGGGATGTCCAAGCGGGCCGCAACATGGCCAAGGTGAGGCCATCCCGAACCGCCGGGTAAAGGAAGTAGCACAGGACGAAGGATCCAACGATCGAAAGTATGGCCCGCAACAGAAATGGGTCCTGATGACGGAAGAGCCAAAGCCCGATGAAGGGCGGTCCCAGTAACGAAACGACGAGCACCACTTGAATGGTTGTAAACAACAAGAGCCGCACTGCCATGGGGAAGCGAAGCCCTGCCTGGTAGTTAAGGGAATCGCGCTTCGCTCTGGCGAATTTGATCTGGCTTTGGGTAAATGCGGTCAAACGAGCTACGTCAAGGTAGTATTTTCCCAGCAATGCAGGGAATCCGGAAGCGGCGAATTGCGGTTCTACTTCATTGCGCTTCACGACGTCGGTGGCGAGGATTCCGTCGATAATCTCCTTTTGCAATGCATCGAGGGCCGCGTCTTCGAGGAGAGCAGGATGCTCTTGACCGAGTTCGATCCGTACGCGGACAAGATCGAAAATGAGCTGCTTATAATACATGTTCCAGGCAAGGCGCAGATGTTTCAACCGATAAGCCTCGGCGGTGCTGCCTGCCGTGTATCGCGACCCGCTGAGTTTCTTGATCTTTGCCTTGATCTTCATCAGACGCAGCGAGCGAAGCGCGGACTCCCGCACCAAGCGTTCCTGTTCCGCTAAAGACGATGGTTCCATGCGCGGGATTCCCCTTGAAGGGCTAACTTGAGGGTGCTTCGACGACCAGGGCCTTCAAATGGCAATTGCCGGAATGATACCCTACCTGGTTTCTCTGCCCCTACCAAGACGCCGTCCACGCGGAAATCAGGGAAAAGGATTCCGCAGGCGAGCAGTAATGGAAAGAAGTGCTGGAGCGCCGAAGTCAAGGAGCGAAAAGGACAATGCCGGGCAAGGGACCCGAGGGGCGGGAAGGCAGCCGGCGATTCCGGACGGATGACCGTTAGCCAGGAACTTAGAGGTTTTTGGGCCCAGGCGCGCGCTCGCCCCGGGGAGGAGATTGCGTCCAAAAGGAACATCCGTGAGGGGGGCTCCGTATCCTGGCCTGAGCAGAGGTTTGCCGATGCACCTGTCGATAGGGCCTGCGTGAGGCGAGCGACAATTACTTGAGGAAATTGCCACTCGGTATCGTGCATGCTGTTAAGAGCAGGATGGAAAACGCCGCAGGGGCGCCCGCAGCATCTTTGATTTTCCCGGTCCGAGCAAGAAGGGTAGGAAAGGTGGTAGAGAGCATGGGCGATTTTCGCCACGACCTGAAGCACTCGCTGCGCATGCTGATGGCGAACCCCGCCTTCACCTTGACCGCCGTGGCGGCGCTGGCGCTGGGCATCGGCGCCAACACCGCGATTTTCACGGTGGTGGATACGGTGCTGCTGAAACCGCTGACCTACCCCGACGCGGGCCGCATTGTGCGCTTCATGAACACCTCGCCGGACGGCGAGGGCGACTCGGCTTCGCCGGTGAACTTCAACACCTGGAGGGCGCAGACCAGCGTCTTTGAGGATGTGGCCGCTTACGACTTCGGGGGGCCGGGGTTCAATCTGACCGGGGACGTTCCGGAACAGGTTCATGGCATTCATGTGTCGGAGTCGTATTTCCACCTGTTTGGCGCGCAGGTGCTGCTGGGGCGCACGTTCACGCCGGAAGAGGACAGCCCCAACGGCGGCCATGTGGTGGTAATCAGCTACGGGTTCTGGCAACGGAGATTCGGGGGCAATCCCAAGATTGTGGGAAGCGCCCTGTCGCTGAGCAATGAGTCGTATACGATTGTGGGGGTGCTGGGCCGGGGATTCGTGACCGATCCCGAGGCTGACCTGTGGCTTCCGTTCCAGATTGACCCGGAAAGCACCAACCTGGGGCACTATTTCTTCGTGGCCGGGCGACTGCAACCGGGGGTGACGCTGGCCCAGGCCAATGCCGAGCTGAAGCTGGCCGCGGGGGCGTACCGGCGCCGCTACCCCGATGACATGAGCCCCAAGAACGGCTTCGGCGTGGAGCCGCTGCGGGACTCGATTGTGGCCGGCGCGCGCAGGTCGCTGCTGGTGCTGCTGGGAGCGGTGAGCTTGGTGCTGCTGATTGCCTGCGCCAACGTGGCCAATCTGCTGCTGGCGCGGGCGGCGGGGCGCAAGCGGGAATTCGCGATCCGGGCGGCGATGGGGGCGAGCCGGCTGCGCATCATGCGCCAGTTGCTGACGGAAAGCGTGGCGCTGGCGGTGTCGGGCGGCATTCTGGGGTTGGCGCTGGGGTTTATCGGGGTGCGCGCGCTGCTGGCGGTGAGCCCCGCCGATTTGCCGCGCGTGGGCGAACACGGAGCGGCGGTGGGCATCGACTGGCGCGTGCTCGCCTTCACGCTGGGGGTTTCGCTGCTGACCGGGGTGCTGTTTGGGCTATTCCCGGCGATTGGGGCTTCGCGACCCGACCTCAACAGCACGCTGAAGGAAGGCAGCAACCGGTCGGGGACGGGATTCCGACAGGGGAGGGCGCGGGCGCTGCTGGTGATCAGCGAAGTTTCGCTGGCGCTGGTGCTGCTGATCGGCGCGACGCTTCTGATCCGGACCTATATTGCGCTGCGCGCGGTGAATCCCGGCTTCGACGCGCGCGACGTGCTGACGCTGCAAATGTCGTTGAGCGGGGATCGCTTTCAGAAGACGGCGGGGGTGGCGCAGGTGGCGCATACCGGCCGCGAATATCTCGACGCCATTCCCGGCGTGGAAGCCTCGGCGCTGAGCTGCTGTTTGCCGCTCAATGTGGGTTACGGTTTGCCGTTTAACATCATTGGACGCCCCACGGGCAAGAGTCCGTGGACCGGCGGGGCGGGATGGATGCACGTGTCGCCCGGCTACTTTTCGGTGTTCAAGATTCCCCTGGTGCAGGGACGCGACTTTACCGAGCAGGACGATGGAAGCGCGCCCGGGGTGGCGATCATCAACGAGGCCATTGCCAAGAAGTTCTGGCAGAAGCAGAACCCGGTGGGTCAGCAGATTCTCATCGGCAAGGGAGTCGGCCCGCAATTCGTCGAGGCTCCGCGCAGGATTATTGGCGTCATTGCGGACATGCACGACGGGGGGCTCAACCGCGATCCATATCCGCTGATGGTTGTTCCGACAGCGCAGATGACGGACGGCACGACCGCGTTAACCTCGAACATCGGTCCCATGATCTGGGTGGTGCGCACGCATGGCGATCCACACCAGTACATCGCGGCGATTACGAAACAGCTGCGGCTGGCCAGCGGGGGCTTTCCCGTGGCGCAGGTGCGGCCGATGACGGAGATTGTGGTGCAGTCGACCGCGCGCCAGGATTTCAACATGCTGCTGCTGACGATCTTCGGAGCAACGGCGCTGGTGCTGGCCGCGATCGGGATTTATGGATTGATGGCGTATTCAGTGCAACAGCGCACGCAGGAGATAGGCATCCGCATGGCGCTGGGGGCAGATCGCGGGCGTATTCGCGATCTTGTGGTGTGGCAAGGGATGCGGCTGGCCATCGTGGGTGTGGCGCTGGGCATTGCCGCAGCATTCGGGCTCACCCGGTTTCTGGCCAGCTTTCTTTACGGGGTGAAATCGTGGGATCCGCTGGCGTTTGTGACCGTGCCGGTAATCTTAACCGCGGTGGCGCTGGTTGCGGTGTGGTTTCCCGCCACCCGCGCCTCGCGGCTCGACCCGCAGCAGGCCCTGCGCATCGAGTGATGGTGAGGCGAAAGAGACCCGGGACATTCCCGATGAGCCGGCGAAGACACTCGGAGCATGGAAGGGCGCTATTGAAAAGTTGCCAGGTTGCGCGGAAATGGCCGGGCAACGTGCAGGAGCGAGTTTTTGACCATGCGCCAACGCCGATGCTACCCTGTCTTGGCCCGGCGCCGGAGGCAGGAAAGGGCTGACCGCGCGCAGGGTTGTCTTCCCTTTTCCCCGATTCCTTATCATCTCCGAACGTTGGTTTACCTTCGCTTTCGGCCCGACGACCGCTCCCCACGGCTCCGCGGGCCCACTTAAGGCGAAACCCGAGAACCTGTATCCGGCGAGGTCTCATGCAAGGTCGCCGCTCCTAGAGGTCGCGTCGACTTAATTGCGCGGCTCCGAGATATGCCTTCTCTGGTCTCGCTATAGAACGCCGCAACGCCCGCTGGCTGGAGGACATCTTATGTCGCTTTTTGTGAGTGG
>JASHTU010000301.1 GCA_030040395.1 Acidobacteriaceae bacterium | reverse complement strand
ATGCCATCCGAGGCTAATTTCGCCTCTTGGCGGTATGTCTTTGGCTTAGCTCCGTTGGCCGGTTTTGAACTGATAACTCATGGCCGGTTTTGCGTGATCACTGAGGGCGTACGAAGCTGCGGCTAAAAGATAAACTTCAATGCGCCCTGAATCTCGCGCATCGAGTTCGGCGCGTTAAATGTGCTGGTGATTATGTCGAACGACGACCCGGGGGTCGATCCCGTGCTATCCCAGTCGGCGCTGGGAGCAGCCCAGTTGGGGTGATTCGGGGCGTTGAACATTTCCAGGCGGAACTCCAGATTCTGCGCCTCGTGAATCGGAAATTCCTTGTGCACCGCCGCATCCCAATCGAAGTAGGATGGGCCCTCCAGGGCATTGCGCATATAGTCGCCGAAGGTTCCGTCGCCGGGCTCCGTAAACGCCGCCGCATTGAACCATCCATGCACACTCCTCTGCGATTTGGGGAGACTGGGGGAGATGCCCGTCGAATCCAGGCGAGTTTCTCCATAGCCAAGGGTTCCGGCGGTAGCTGTGCCGGCTTCGGTATTGATCGGGAAACCGTTTCTCCAGGTCACGATCGAGCTTGCCTGCCATCCGCCCACGATCTGATTCAGCAGGCCGCTGGCGTTGCCCAGAAGCTGCTGTCCCCTGCCAAAAGGCAGATTGTAGATGACCGAGTTTACCCAGAGTTTGGGGATGTTAAAGGCGGAATAGCCGTAATCGCAGGGGATGCAACGGCTGTTTTGCGGCAGGATGTCGTTTGAGGTCCCGCGGATGGCGCTGCTGGTGTCAAGCGACTTGGACCAGGTGAAGTTGGTCGAGTAGGTCAACCCGTTGGCCAGGGACCGGTCGAGCTTGACGCTGAATGCGTTGTAGTGGCTGTAGTTCTGCGACATCATGACCTGAATGATGTCGAATTGGGGGAAGGGTTCGCGCGTGTTGGCGACGGTGGTGGGACTGCCCGGAATGGCGGGATTGGTATTGATCAATCCCCATAGGTGCTGGCCTTTGCTCCCGCTATAGTCGAGCTCGAGCATCGTGCTTCGAGACAGATTGTGTTGGACGTTAAAGATGTATTGGTATATGCCGGGCGTCTTAAGATTCGGCGTGATGCCGTAGACGTCAGGATTGATTTCCTGGGTTACGCCGTTGGTGGCGACAATGAAGTTTTGATAAGTGACATTGGGCTGCTCCGGATTGCCTTCGGGATTAATGCGCCCCCATCCGCGGGCCATGTCGAAGTACTCGATGCCGGAGTCCTGGTCATAGAAGATCCCGGCGCCGGCGCGCACCACCCATGTCGAAGTGGGACTATAGCTGATGCCCAGGCGCGGAGCGAAGTTGAAATAGTTGGACTGAATCAGCCGGCCGCCATAGGCAGTCGAGCGCGCGGTATCAATATTCTCGTACTGCACGTTCGTGTGGCCCGCATAAAAGTTGCCGGTTCCCGGCCGTTCCATAACTGGCTGAAGCGCAGGGTCGGTCACATCCGCTGTATCGGGAATCTGATCGGGGACCCCACCGGAGGTTAAGGGCGGGGTGATGGTGTTGACGACGTTCTGGGCCTGATCTAACCAAGGGGGGATGAATTCGTAACGCAGGCCGGCATTGATGCTGAGTTTGGGGGTTGCTTGATATGAGTCTTCGAAATAATACGCCTGGCCGTATGCGCGTTGGTCCGTTTGCGCAGCACTCAGCGCGTCGGTGCAGGTATAGCAATAGCCGGTGAGAAAGTCGGCGAAGGAGTCGCCACCGGTCGTGGCTCCGGGGGGCGCGGTCATTTCCCCTCCTAAAAAGAGGAACTGACCGCGCGAAAATTCATTTCCGGTGTAATCGTAATGATCGCGCCGGAGGTCGACTCCCATGCGAAACGCATGCCGCCCGATCGTCCAGGAGAAGTTGTCAACTATCTGGAAGGTTTCATCGTCGAGCAAGAAAGGCGCGCTGGTTGTGGCGCCCCAGCCGCTGATGTTGTCGTTGAAATCCCCCACCGCGGGAACGCCCCAACTCCTGGGGTTCGGGGTGGAATACCCGGGGATGCCCAGGTTGCCCACGACGTTCACTTGGCCTGCCAGTTGGGTTTCGACGTTGTTTTGGAAAAGAGTGATTCCGAAGTGGAAATCGTTGACCTTGTTGGAGGAGAAGATGTGCGTATTGCCAAGGTCACCTTGGTCCCCGTTGGTCAGGATCTGGGTGCCGTTCTCGTAGATGCCCGAGGTATGGGTGTTTTCATTATCCCAACTGTAGCGGAAAAACCAATCGGAATTCTGACTCTGTGTCCAATCGATCCGCCCGGTAAACTGGTCCTTATTGGTAGGTTCAAGCTCGGCGGCTTCATAGTTGTCCAGGAGCTCGGAGGTGCTGATGTTGGGAAGCGGCTCGTAGGCCAGGAGCGCAGTGGAGACCGGGTTGATGTCCTGCGGCGGAATGATATCGCCGGCAAAAGGCTGTCCCGTGGGCACGCCGTTGACCACGGCTTTCGTCGCCGGGTTGTAGAGTTGTTCGCCCGGCAGCAGATTGCTGAAGTCTCCTCCCCGCATGGCCGCCGTCGGAACCGTGAACAGGGTATTACTGGACTGACGAATGTTGTAACCTTCAAAATTCGTCATGAAGAAGAGCTTGTCGCGGCCGTTGAAAACCTTGGGCACAAGCACCGGACCGCCGAGTTCGAAGCCATACTGGTTCCAGCGGAAGGGATTCTTCGCAGGGGCCGCGCCGCTCTTGAAGTTATATTGCTCCGCATCGACGAAATCGTTGCGCAGGAACTCGTAGACGGTTCCGTGATATTGATTGGCGCCCGATTTCGTCAGGACGTTGATCTGCGCCGCCTCGCGCCCGTACTCGGCCGGATAGACGCCGGTTTGCACCTTGAATTCTTGCACGGCGTCGATGGAGGGCTGCATGTCGATGAGATTGAAATCGACGTCAGTGTTTTCGATCCCATCCAAGGTGTAATAGTTTGACGTGCTGCGCAGCCCCATGACGGCGTATTGCTCGGTCGCGCGGCTGGTGCCCTCGCGCAACGTCGCTTGCCCGGGCGCGCCGAATCCCGAGCTTACGTTGGCGCTCAATGAGATCAACTGGAGAAAATCCCGGCCGTTGAGCGGTAAGGTCACAATGCGCTGGTTTTCCACTACATTGCCGACGGTGGTGTCCTCGGTGTCCAACTGCAGTGCGGCGGAGTTGACCACAACGGTTTGTGTCACGTTGCCGGGCTGCAGCGTGAAGTTCACCCTGGCGGCTTCCTGAACCTCCAACACCATATTGTTGTGGACGAACGTCTGAAAGCCCGACGCGCCGGCTTTGATGGTGTAGGTTCCGGGCGCCAAATCGGGAAGATTGTAGAGTCCGGTCTGATTGGTCACCGTGGTGCGGGAATCGTTGGTTTGCGTGTTGGTAACCGTAAGTGTTGCTCCGACGATCGCCGCCCCGCTCGCATCTTGGACAACGCCGCTGATGCTCGCGCTGGTCTGCGCCATGAGCGCCGTGGAGCCGGCCAACAAGAAGAGGCAGCCGGACCGGCGCATGAAGCGGGCAAACCCGGTGGAATGTGCCCCACGGACGAACCAGCACACACGGGCAGCGAATGCGGAAGCGTGCGGTTTGTTTCTCCCGCTGAGCATTGGGGGAATCTGAACTGTGTTGGGAGAATCAGGGGTTCCGGAATGAGAAGGATGCTGCTTCATCGCGCCTCCATTGCCAGGCTCGGCGTGCGTCGGTGAGCAAGGCCGAGCAAAAATGCATATTAAATGCAGTAGCTGATGGCGCATTCGCGCGCCGCCGCCCATGCGTCGACCTTCAATTTCGATCGCTTTTCAGGATCTTGCCGCGATTCTCATGCCCACGGCTTAGCTTGCGATAAAGCCCATGCGTGCGGGGAGTGATTGCCTTGGCCAAGGGGATCGCGCTTTGCAACAGCGTCTTCGCTGCAACGGCCTCTACTTCCGGGCTCTACTTCTGTTCTTCCGCGGCTGGGGGCAAAAAC
>JASHTU010000300.1 GCA_030040395.1 Acidobacteriaceae bacterium | reverse complement strand
CCGTGCCGAGGAAGCGCGGCCAGTCGCAGGTTTCCGGCGAGGCGTCGAGGGGGATGGTGTAGTCCCAGGCGCCGACGGCGGAGTTGCGGTCCCAGTAGGCGGTGACCATGTTGAGCTGGCCAATGGCGCCGGCGTCGGGCAGCTCCTTGGCCTTGGCGTAGAGCACGGAGCTGACGCGCTGGCTGCCGATTTGGAGGATGCGGCTGGTGGAGCGCGAGACGTCAATCATGGCCGGGCCGTCGGCGTAGAGATGGATCATGGGCTTTTCGCAGTAGACGTCTTTGCCGGCTTTCATGGCGTCGATGGAGGCCTGCTTGTGCCAGTGGTCGGGCGTAGCGACGAGAACGGCGTCGACGCCGGGGCGGGCGAGGAGTTCGTGATAGTCGCGGGTGGTGAAGACATCCGGGCCCCAGAGTTCCTTGGCGTGCTCGAGGCGGCCGGTGTAGCAGTCGGCGACGGCGACGAGCTTGACGCCGGGAACCTGGACGGCGGTGCGGGTGTCGAACTGGCCCTGGCCGCCGGCGCCGATGAGGGCGAGCTGAATGTGATCGTTGGCGGCGATGGGGGTGGAAGGTGAGTCCTGCAGGCTGGCCAGGGCGTGGACCTTGCCGGCCAAAAGGGTGGACGCGGAGGCGGCTCCGGTGACTTTCAAGAAGCTTCTGCGATCGAGTGCGTGCATAATGACCCTCCCGGGGCGCGAATTCTGCGAACGCATACCACGATACACGGCGGTGCGCAGAGGCGAAAATGTGGGCTGCTATTCAAGTGGGGAGACCCCTGGCATTGCCGGAGGTTTTCCAGGCCGGTCAGCGCCGGGTGAGCGCGGCCGAGGGCGGGTGAAGAATGGGAGCCTGGGCGCGGGAGGTGGTGAGGGTAGGCGAGAGAAGCTGGGCCACAACAATGACGGCGGGAATGACGAAGACCATGCTTCCGCAGATCCACATGAAGGCGCCGGCGGCGACCTGGTCGTTCAAGGCGCCGAGGCCGAAGGGGCGGGGGATGGCCGCGTAGCTGGGATACAGCACCCGGCCGCTGAAGCAGAGGAAGGCGGAGACGATGGTGTTGACCACATCCATCAAGAGCAGATAAGGGACCAGAAGCCAGGGCGAAAACGAGGCGCGCGTGGGCCAGGGGCGAATGACGGGCCACCAGAAGAGGAGGTTGGTGAAGAAGAAGCAGGCGTGCTCGCAGTTGTGCCAGTTTTCCGAGGAGAGCGCGAACTCGTAGGCGCTGGGAATGTGCCATCCGATATAGGCGATGGTCATGGCGAGCCATGCCACGCGGGGGCGGGTTAGGAAGCGGCCGGCGGCGGGCAGCGCCTGGCTGACGAAGAGCGGACGGAGCAGGCGGAGACACCAGTGCGGCAGGCCGCGCAGCATGGGGACCACGGGAGCACCGAAGACGATAAGCGGCGGGGCGATGGACATGAGCACGAAATGCTGCGCCATGTGCATGAAGAGCAGGGATTCGCTGAAGGTGTCGAGGGGTGAGGAGACGGCGACAAAGAGGGCAAAGAGGCCGCCGAGGAAGGTCCAGAGGCGCCAAGCGGGGAATTGCGCGGGGCGGGTGCGACGGATGCGCCGGAAGCCGCGCACGTAGACGAGGCCGGTGACGGCAAGCGTCGAGGTGACCACCCAGGGAATATCCCATTGAGTGAAGAGGTCGGAGACGGTGGTGGTTTCGATCATGGGGTGGACCCGGATGCGGCCGGAGGCGGCGTGGCGGCCGGCGAACCGGTGTCGGTGTAGGGCCGGGAGGGAGTGTATGCAGGGCGCTCGTTGGCGGGGTGGAGGGTGGAGAGATAAGCGACCAAGGCCTCGATCTCCGCCGGAGAAAGATCTTTGCCGAAGGCGGGCATGTTGCCGCCGCCGGTAACCACTTTGAAGCGCATCTGGTCGCGAGTCATACGCGTGGCCACGTCGTCGAGGGCGGGGCCGCGCTGACCGCCCAAGCCGCCAATGGAATGGCAGTTGCGGCACTGCTTTTCCTGGAAGACGTTGGCGCCCTGGCGCACCAGCGGAGTGGCGTTGCGCAGGTAATGGACGGGGATGGGATCGGAGCTCCAGGCTTCCATATGCGGGCTCCAGGGAGTGGTGCCGGCGAGTTGGGTGAACTCACCCCAGGCTACGGCGATGAGGGCCACGGCGAGCACCGCGACGGGACGGCGAGTCCAGCTTTTTTCGCCCTCGCCGGCGACGAAGGGAACGGCGAACAGCGCGAGGAGAGCGAGGATGGGTGCGATGAGGATGACGGGCGTCTCCAGCGCGGGCGGGAGATAGGCGAGGATGGAGAAGATCCAGAGGAAGGGGAAGTCAGGCTTGGGATTGGTTTGGATGATGGCGGGATCGGGCGGGCCGCCGGGACCGCTAGGACCGAAAAAGTAGGCGCAGACGGCGACGGCGGCGACGATGGCCGCGGAGAAAGCCAGATCTTTCCAGAATGCGCCGGGGAGGAAAGGAATGCCGTCCTCGTGGGCGAGGCGGTTGTACTCCGCGACGTAGGTGGAGCGGCGGACCAGGCGCCCGGGCATGGGCCACTCGTTGACGCCGAGCTTAAGCACCATCCATATGTGGAGCAGGGCGAACCCCAGCAACAGGCCGGGAATGACGAAGACGTGGAGATCGAAGAAGCGGGCGAGGGTGGCGCCGGCGATGATGGGACCGCCGAGCAAGATGTGAACCAGCCCGCCGCCGATGAGGGGCACGCGGCTGACCATGGAAACGCCGATGCCGAGGCCCCAATAGGCGTCCTGATCGAAGCGCAGCACCTGGCCGGTGAAGGCCATGCCGAGGGTCAGGATGAGGAGGAAGACGCCAAAAGTCCAGGTGAGCTCGCGGGGATATTTATAGGCGCCGAAGAGAAAAACCTGGGTCATGTGGATGAAGACAATGGCGACCATGAAGTTCGATCCCCATCCGTGGAGAGCGCGCAAATACCAGCCGAGCGGAATTTGATGATTGAGGACGTTGAGGCTGTTCCAGGCTTCGCCGGCGGAGGGGACATAGACAAGGGCGAGCAGGATGCCGGTGACGACCTGCAAAAGGAACAGCGTGAAGGCGGCGCTGCCAAAGACGTAAAACCAGCTTGCGGTGGTGCGCGGGACGGGGTGGAAGGCCGCGTCCGCGATAGGGCCCTCGAGTTGAAGGCGCTGCTCGAACCAGGCGTAGATGCGTTGGCTTGGCTTCATCCGCGGCATGGACTCTTTCCTTCTCCGATGGAGATGTTGACGAGCTTGGCCGAGTTCGACAGAGTGGGCATTTGGCCGGCGAAGATGTGCAGCTCGCCGGAGACGATTTTCCAGGGATAGGTGAACAGGCCGCGCTCAGGGGGGCCGGAGGCGCGCGAGCCGTCGGCGTAATAGACGCCGCCATGACACGGGCACATGAAAAGCTGCGACTGCGGAAACCAGCGCACCGGGCAGCCGAGATGGGCGCAGTTCACGGCGAAGACCTGGAACTGGTCAGCGGCCACACGGCGCACGTAGCAGGCGACGTTGTCGGTGAGGCCATCCAGCGGCTGGCTGAAGGGATCCTTGTAGACGGCAAGACGGGTTTGGCCGGCAGGGAAAGTGTCGATATGGCCGAGCGAGACCCAGGAGTCGTAACTCGAGTCTTTGCGCCAGGGAGCGAAGAGGTAGCGGACAATGGGAATGGCAAGCGCGGCGCCGACGAGGGCGTTGACGGCGATACTGGCCTTGAAAAGGAGCCAGCGGCGGGAGACGAGTCGGGGATCCTGGACGCCGGCAGAGGGCTCGGAGAGCGCGGTGACGGCTGGAGGGGCGGAAGTCTGGGGTTGGGATGGCTCGTTTTCTGTCACGGATTTTCATCTCCCTCGGAGTGGCTGACCGCGTTTAATTTGATCCTCCTACGGCTCGGGATGCGGAAAGAGTTTGGCGCTTTTTTGAAACCGCGGGTTGGTCGACGGCCTGCGCTGGGGCTTGCGTCAGCGCAACGGGATTGCGAAGCGAACCCAGGTAGGCGACGATGTCGTTTACATCCGCGGCGGTGAGCGGGGTGGTCAACTTGCCGCCGGGGGCGTCATGGCGCCAGTCGGGCTGGGCGATGTCGGGCCGGCCGGCAATGGTGATGGTGCGCAACCCCTGATCGCTGACCAGAGCGAGATAAGCCGAGTTGGTGATTTGTTCATCAGGGGAATTCTGGTGGCAGCCGGCACAACTGGCTTTGTAGGCTTGCTCGCCGCGATGGGGATCGCCGGACTTGGCTTGGGCATAGGGCGGCGGAGCGGCTCCGGCGAAGGCGTTCGGCTTGGCCCAGGCTTTGCGCATGCCCGCAACCAGGGCGTCGATTTGGGCGCTGGTTAACATGCCGCCGGAAGATTCCGCGAAGGCGGGCATCTCCGTGCCGGCCACGCCCTCGGCGGTCCATTTGCGGAGCGAGGCGTCGTCGACCAGGGCAAGGTATTCGGGGTTGTTCAGGTCGAGAGCCGGACCATCCTGTCCGTTGCGCCCGTGGCAAGCGGCGCAGTTCTGGGAGTAAAGAGTGGCGAAATCGGTGATGCTGCTGGGAGGCCCCTCGGATTGCGGTGGATAGCCTGGCGCGGAATGGCAGCCCCCGAGCAGCGCTAGGGGCGCGGCGGCGAGGAGCGCGACAAGGCGCATGGCAAAATGCGTCCAAAGGCGCGTACCAGGACGCATCGCGGGGCGCATCAGCTTCTCTCCTGATCGTTGCGCTGGTCTTGCCGGGGCTTCTCGAAGGGAGGGCCCGCATCCTCCCGTGAACCCATCAAGCCGGGGGCTTCGATGCCCAGGCGCGCGGCGAAGGGTAGCGATTGCGAGGTGAGGACACGGCTGTGCCTGGAGACCACCAGGCCGGCGGTGACGCCGAAGGTCACTTGAGAGATGAGAAACCAACCCCAGGCGATGCGCGCATCGAGAGCCGGATTGATGATGCCCATGAAGGAGTAGAGAAGGCCGGTCCAGAGCAAAGGCGCGAGAATGCCGCCAAACAGGACGGGATGGCGAGGAAACATGGGCAGCATGGCGCCATAGATGAGGCCGACGAGCAGGCAGGTGGTGGCGTGAATGGCGATGGCGATGAAAAGCCACTCCCAGTGAAAGGCGGCAATCTGCGCGGTGGTGGGGTTGCGCCAGTTGGCTACGCCGGCGCCGCCGAGGAGATTGACCGGGTACCAGATGCTGTGTTGCGCGATGAGGCCGTAGATCAGCGCGGGAACGATCATGGCGATGCCGCCGGCGATGCCGCCACGAATGCCGCTGACCACGGGGTAGGTTTCGATGGGCAGATGGGCGCGGTGCTCGGGGCTGAGGCGGATGTGCTCGACCAGCGGGCGGGTGGAGACGATCTCCACGGGCCGTTCGACCACGGGAACCTCTTCGTGCTGTTCGTGGGGCAGCACCTGGCGGAACCATCCGATGCAGCCGGCCAGCATGAGCACGCCGCCCAGGATGCTGACGCCGGTGGTGGTGACCATTCCGGCGGCGGCCATGGTGCAGCCGAAGGCCAGAACGATGGGCCAGGCGGTGGACGCGGGCAGGTGAATGGTCGCGTTCTCGCGGTGCTTTTCCCGGCTATGACTGATTTCGGTCATGCGCTACTTCCCCACAATGTAAACCACGGTAAAAACCACCGCCCACACGGCGTCGACGAAGTGCCAGTACATGGAGAAGATCTGAATGCGCTCGGCGTGGCTGCGATTGACTTTGCCGAAGAGGGTCAAGGCGAGGATGAGGATGAGGCCGGTGAGGCCCACCGCGACGTGGGTGGCGTGCAGGCCGACCAG
>JASHTU010000299.1 GCA_030040395.1 Acidobacteriaceae bacterium | reverse complement strand
TTGCGGCGTTCCTGCTGATATTCGCGGATCAGCTCCAGATCGATTCGCCGAAGCTGGACGCTCGCGCCGATGAACTTCTCGATTTGTCGGAATATCCGCCTCTCACGAGCGATCGTTGACTCGCGGTTTGTCGCGGCCTTCCAGCCGAAGTACATCCTGGCCGCTTCGCCAAGCGGCAGGCGACTCTGATCTGCAGCTCGTGCACGCCGTTGCTCGACAGCTTCGCGGTTCTCCTTCTTGAAATCCTGTTTGAAGGCGAGCGCCCTGGCAGGATCATCGGTGTGAGTGGATTGTTGATGCTGTCGTCCGCGCTCATCGCGCCAGCTGAAACAGATGTGTGGCGAGCGTGGATCCCAGCGAAGTCCGCGAGGCAGTGTAGGCCGTTTCCCGTGTTCCATGGTGAGTGTCTTTGTCAGACAGAACAGGCGTTCGGTCAAACGCGGGAAGGCTTCTCGATTAGCGCCGCTGAGGTGTCATGCCGAGACGCCGCGGGCGCGGCGTAGCAGCATCGCTCTTTTCCTCGAGGTTCCCTGAAAGGGACGGGAATTCCACAGAATTCCTCAACGAAAAGTTACGACAAAATGTTACGACAGAGGCGTTTTCGGGAGGATGAGGAAACGTAAGTTGTTGATTCTAATTGGCTGCCCCCCAGGGATTCGAACCCCGATATGCTGATCCAGAGTCAGCTGTCCTGCCATTGAACGAGGGGGCACTGCGCGCAAAGTCGCGCTCCCGGCGTGGCTGCTTCAGGCGCTTGGATGCGCCTCCATTTTGAGAAACCAGCGCTTTCCATCATAAGTGGCGGCCGCGGGCAGGGTCAAACCGCAGGGCAGCACGGGTCGAAGCGCGAACAATCTCTAACCATTTCCCTCAAGGCTCACTCGAGGTCTGGGCTTCGGACCATCCTCTCCCCAATCCATCAACGGCCTGCGGCAACGAAGCGAAGTGCCAATCGGCCAGTGCGCGGGCTTCTTCGGCTCCGCGCCGCTCCCGGGTCATATCACCTTCGATCAGGATCGTGGCCATGCCCAACCGGCGCCCGAACTCGATATCCAGCAGCGAGTCCCCAATCATGACGCTCGTGGCCGCGGAGATTTCGGGGAACTGGGCTACAGCCTGCTCAAAGAGCCCCGGCAACGGCTTGCGGCAGTTGCAACGATTCGTGTCGTGAGGGCAGACGTAAAACGCGTCCACGCGCGCGCCCTCGGACTGGAGAAGCCGTTCGAATTTCGCGTGCATCGCCTCCACGTCCGCCAGGGTATACAGTCCCAGCGCCACGCCTCGCTGGTTCGAAACTACGATCACTCGTAAGCCAATTCGGTTGAGGCGCGCCAGGGCCTCCGGCACCCCCGGCAATATATGAAAATCCTCCCATGACGCTACGTAGCGTCCCTCCGGCATCTTTTCATTCAGAACTCCGTCGCGGTCTAAGAACACGGTCTTCAAATCGTGCGGAATGGTTCGAACTGCGTGCTCGCTCACCTGGCCATCATAGCAACGCGCGTCGTCAATGGCGGCTTGATGCGCCCGGCTCGCTTTGAAACTCAACCGACCCCTGCGGAGCCGCTGGTGGGCGGCATCCGTCGCCATCCGGATACAATACTGGGATGGAGTTTTCCGCAACCCCGCCACGGCCGGCGTTCCCGCTTATCCAAGCCTTTCCCTCGTTGGGGCTTCCGCAGGAATGGCGCCAGGGCCCCGCGGCGCAGAAAGATCGGATCACAGGTGGAGCGGCTCCGGCGGTCTGTTCGGCATGAGGAACGTTTTTCGGCTCTTGCGTTACGGCTGGCCCTACACCCTGCAGTGGATACCGGGCGTGTTGCTGCTCGCCATGGTGGGCTTGCTGGATGCGCTGCGGTTGGCCTTGTTTGTGCCTATCATCGGCGTGGTCCTGCAGCCGGGCAGCACCTCGAACGCATTGCCCCTGTTTCCCTCTGCGCCGCCGCGATGGCGTTTCGATGTGCATCAGATTGTTCCTGCTTGGATGCACATTCATAACGTCCTGGACATTATCGCGCTTGCCCTGGTGGGATCGACGGTTATTAAAGGGATTTGCGACTACGCCGGAACATACCTGGTGAATTACGCCGGCTTTGGCACCGTCACCGACCTGCGCAATCATCTCTACGAAACCATCCTTCGTCGCTCCTCCAGCTTCTTTCACCAGCATCCCACCGGGACCATCCTTTCCACTCTCATCAACGACGTGGATCGCGTGCAGCTTGCCTTGAGCTCGGTGCTGGGCGACTCTCTCCAGCAGTTCTTCACGTTTATCTTCACCGTGGCTCTGGTTATCGTCTGGGGTGGCCGGCTCAGTTGGGCGCTGGTCCTCTTTGTTCCCGTGGTCATCACCTCGGCGCGGCGCATCGGTCGCTCGGTGCGAAAACGCACCCGCACGGGGCAAGACAAGCTAGCCGAAATTCAGAACATTCTGCACGAAACCGTGACCGGCAACCGCATCGTCAAGTCCTTCAACACCGAACTTTGGGAGACCTTGCGCTTCAAGTCGGCCGCCCGGCGCCTGTTCCGCGCCAACCTGCACAGCGTGCGGGTGCAATCCATCAGTTCGCCGCTCATGGACACCATCGGGTCCATCGCCATCGCTCTGCTCTTGTGGCTGGGGCGCAATGAGATTCAGCACGGGCGCATGAAAGTCGAAGTCTTCATGACCTTCGTGATCGCGCTGTTCAAGCTCTACGATCCGGTGCGCCGCTTCGCGTTCTATTACAACAGCTTCCAACAGGCTCTCGGCGCTTCATCCTCCATTTTCGGTTATTTCGACGCCAAGGACGATGTGGTCGAGCGGCCGCGCGCGGTCACTTTCCCGCGCTTTCGCCATTCGGTCCGCTTTGAGGATGTCGGATTCTTCTACTCGAGCGCCGAGGGCGAGCATCAGATCCTGCACCACGTTGACCTGGAGGTGCAAGCCGGAGAAGTGCTGGCTCTGGTTGGTCCCAGCGGCGCGGGCAAGTCCACCCTCGTGAATCTCATCCCCCGCTTTTTCGATGTCACTTCCGGCCGCATTCTCATCGATGGCCAGGATATTCGCGACCTCACCCTCGCCTCGCTCCGCCGCCAAATCGCCCAGGTCACTCAAGAAACCATCCTGTTTAACGACACGGTGCGCAATAACATTGCCTACGGCCGGCCGGAAACCAGCCGCGCGCTGGTGGAGGAAGCGGCCCATAACGCCCTGGCTCACGATTTTATTCTCCGCATGCCGCAGGGTTACGAAACGGTGATCGGCGAAAAAGGCGTCCGGCTCTCCGGCGGCGAGCGCCAGCGCCTCGCCATTGCCCGCGCCCTCTTGAAAAACGCCCCCCTGCTCGTCCTCGACGAAGCCACTTCGGCTCTCGACGCCGAAAGCGAGTCCCTGGTCCAAGCCGCGCTGGCCAACCTCATGCAGGGACGCACGGTCATCGTCATCGCCCACCGCCTGTCCACTATCCGCCGCGCCAATCGCATCGCCGTGCTCGAGGACGGACGCATCACCGCCATCGGTTCGCACGACGAGCTGCTCGCCGCTTCACCCACCTATCAAAGGCTTTATCAGTTGCAGTTCATTGACGTGCCAGAGCCGCACACGGCCAATCCCCTGGCGGTTTCCGATGCCCCCGCTTGCGATCCGGCCCTGCCCGTCGGAGCCGAGGAGTAGCTCGAATGCCCATCTCTTCGATGACCGGGTTTGCCCGCATCCAGGCCCGCGTTCATGATCAGCTCAGTTACACGCTTACCCTCAAGAGCGTCAATCACCGCTTTCTCGACTTGCAGTTCCGTCTTCCTCCCGGTCTCGACGGGCTCGAAATGGAATTGCGCAAGATCCTTAAAGAGAACCTGGTGCGCGGCCACCTCGAGCTTTCTCTCTCCATCGATCGCGGCTTGCAGTCAAAGTCCGGATACAATCGCGAGCTGGTGGGCGCCTACCTGGCCGCATTTGCCGCCGCCCGCGAAGAAAACCGTCTCATGGGCGAACCGGATCTCAACGCCGCCCTCCGCTTGCCCGGCGCGTTGCAAACGGAAAATCGCGGCGGCGACGACGATCAGGCCGCCTTCGCCGCCAGCGTGCTCCAGCAGATCGGGCCCTTGCTCGAGCAATTGAAGACCATGCGCGCCCGTGAAGGAGAAGCCCTCGAAGCCATCCTTCTCGACATACTCACGCGTTTGGCCGAAGCCAGCACCGGCGTGGCTGAACTCGCGCCCCAAGTCGAGCAGCGTTACCAGGAACGCCTGGCGCAGCGGCTGCTGGCCGCCGCCGGTCCCGAGTTCAATCGCCAACGCCTGCTTGAGGAGGTCGCCGTGCTCGTCGACCGCAGCGACATTTCGGAAGAATTGACGCGCATGGCCACGCACATCGGCCACTTTCGTGATTTGCTCAACGCCGGCGGCGAAGCAGGGAAGAAACTCGACTTTCTTCTCCAGGAGATGAACCGCGAAGCCAACACCCTGCTCTCCAAAACCGGCGGCATCGGCGGCCAAGGCTCCCGCATCACCGAACTCGGCCTGGCCATGAAGGCCGAAATCGAAAAAGCTCGCGAACAGATACAAAACGTAGAGTGAAGCAGGGACCTACGCAGCAGAGATTGCAGTGGATGGAGCCGGCCCCTGATCCCTGACCCCTGACCACTGACTCCCGATTACGACGGAAAGGGCCAAGCTTGGCAGGAATTCTTTTTATTATTTCGGCGCCTTCGGGCTCGGGCAAAAGCACCCTGGTGAACGAGCTGCGCAAACAGGTCAGCGGCGTGGACTTCGCCATCTCTTGGACCACTCGTGCTCCGCGTGGCTCCGAAGAACACGGGCGCGAATACTACTTCGCCACCCGCGAGGAATTTGAGCGCATGGCGGCGGCCAGCCTCTTTCTCGAGCACGCCGAGGTTTTCGGCAACCTCTACGGCACCGCCCGCCAGTCGCTCGACGAGGCGCGCGTCGCCGGGCACGATCTCCTTCTCGACATTGACGTACAGGGCGCCGCCCAGGTGCGCGCCAAAATGCCGGAGGCCGTGGGCATCTTTGTCATGCCCCCCAACCCCAGGGTCTTGCGCACCCGCCTCCGCAATCGCAGCCGCGCCGAGGGCGTCGTCAATGAAGAAGAGGTCTACCGCCGCTTGCGCGAAGCCAGCAAGGAGATTGAGAATTATCGTGAGTACGGATATATTTTGGTCAATGACATCCTCGACCGGGCGGTTGCGCAGTTGGAGGCCATTGTTTTGGCCGAGCGCTTCTATCGCAATGGCGAACCCATCGCCTATCGCTCGCGAAGGGTGTTGGAGGTCGCCGCGGCCTGCCTGCAATCGAACTCGCAGGAGCGGGTTAAACCAGTGCTGGAGGCCTTTGGCGTCCTTGGTACCTCCGGCCAGCAACAGCTTCCCTTTGGAGATGATCCCCATGACGATTGAGACCAGTTTCGACTCAAACTATCGCAAAGTGCTGGTCGCCGCCCGGCGCGCCCGCCAATTGCAGAACGGTTCCCATGCTCTTATCCCCACGCGTTCCACCAAGGCTTGCCGCATCGCCCAGGAAGAAATCGACGCCGGCAAAATAGCCTATGTGAAACAGGAGAGCCAAGTGACCAAGCCGCTGGTCGAGGGTCCGGCCATTCCTATCCTGCTGAGCTGAACGGGAAACCAGCCCTGCGCCGCGGCAGCCGCCTCACTCCGTCCAGCGGCGCATGATCAAGGTGGCGTTAATGCCGCCGAATCCGAAGGAGTTTGACAGCGCCACATCGAAGGAGTGCCGCGCGGCTTGGTTGGGCACGTAGTCGAGCCGGCATTCGGGGTCGGGGTCGTCGAGGTTGATGGTCGGCGGCAGCATCTGGTTCTCCAGCGCCAGCACCGTGATGCCCGCTTCCAGTCCGCCCGCGCCCCCCAGCAGATGACCGGTCATGGATTTGGTCGCCGAGATCTTCAGCGCTCCGCTCAGCGCACGCTCGCCGAAAACCCCCTCAATCGCGCGCGACTCGTTGCCGTCGCCTGCCGGCGTCGAAGTGGCGTGGGCGTTGATGTAGCCCACTTCGTTCGGCTCCAGCCCCGCGTCTTTCAGCGCCGCCTTCATGCTGCGCTGCGCGCCCTGGCCCTCCGGAGCGATGCCGGTCATGTGGTAGGCGTCAGCGCTCATACCGTAGCCGATCACCTCGGCCAGGATCTTCGCCCCCCGGGCGCGGGCGAACTCCAGTTCTTCCAGAATCAAAATGCCCGCCCCTTCGCCAATCACAAAACCGTCGCGGTCCCTGTCGAATGGCCGGCTGGCGCGGGTTGGATCGTCATTGCGCGTGGAGAGAGCGCGCATCGACGCGAAGCCGCCCACGGAAAGCGGCGTCACCGCGGCCTCGGCCCCGCCCGCGATCATAGCGTCCGCGTCGCCGTGCAGAATCATGCGCACCGAGTCGCCGATGGAGTTGGCGCTGGTGGCGCAAGCTGTGGCCATCGCCGAAATCGGCCCTTTGGCCCCGTAGCGGATGCTTAACTGGCCCGCGGCCATGTTGACAATGGCGGCGGGAATGAAAAATGGCGAGATCTTCCGCGGCCCGCCCTGGATCAGGTTCGAGTGCTCGCGCTCGATAATCTCGAATCCGCCGATCCCGGAGCCGATGAATACGCCCACCCGGTCGCAGTTTTCCTCCGTGACCCGCAGTCGCGACTGCGCCATCGCTTCCGCCGCCGCGGCGAAGGCGAAATGGATGAAGCGCCCCATCTTGCGCGCTTCCTTCTTGTCCACAAAATTGAGGGGGTCGAAATTCTTGACTTCCGCGGCGAACGTGACCGGGAAGGCGGTCGCGTCAAAGCCCCGGATGGGCCCCATGCCGCTGGCCCCGGCCAACAGTTGCCGCCATACCTCGGGCGCGGTATTGCCCACGCCGCAGAGCAGCCCCAGTCCGGTGATGACAACTCTGCGGTTCGAGGCCCGGTTCGCAACCTGGTACAGAGCCTGGGTCGGTGCGTGAGTCAATGCCTACTTGCCGCCTTTCGCGTTTTTCTCGATATAGTCGATGGCGTCTTTGACGGTCTTGATCTTCTCGGCGTCTTCGTCGGGAATTTCCAGGTCGAAAGCCTCCTCGAACTGCATCACCAGCTCGACCACGTCAAGCGAGTCGGCGCCCAGGTCTTCCTGAAAGCTCGCGCCGGGCGTGACTTCGGCTTCGTCCACCTGCAGCTGCTCGACGATGATCTGCTTTACCTTTTCTTCTACGGCCATGCGTGCGTCTCCTCGGGTGCAACATTTGAACCGAAATCTCCGGGCTGGAACGTCCCGTCTCCCGCTCGCATGCCGGGCCATACCGGTCCGAGACAGGGAACAACGGCCACCGCGCGCAAAAAAATGCGCATGGCCCCGAAATTTCAAGTCTACCGGGCGGGTGGGGGTGTGTAAAGGCGCGGCCTGTGGGGAAACGGCTGAAGATACATACCCTTCGCGTTCTTCTCGATATAGTCGATGGCGTCTTGGACGGTCTTGATCTTCTCGGCGTCCTCGTCGGCAATCTCCAGGTCGAACGCCTCCTCGAACTGCATCGTCAGCTCGACCAGGTCCAGCGAGTCGGCGCCCAGGTCTTCTTGGAAGCTGGCGCCCGGAGTAACTTCGGCTTCATCCACCTGCAACTGCTCCACAATGATCTGTTTTACCTTCTCTTCTACGGCCATGCGTGCGTCTCCTCGTGATCAACGGCTGAAGGGAAATTTCAGGGCTCGAACGTCCGATTCCGCGCCTGCATGCCGGCCATACCGGTCCGAGGCAAACAACCACGGCCACCGCGCACAAAAAAACGCGCGTCAGCCCCGAAAACTCCAAGTCTACCCGGTGGGCGTGGGTGTGTAAAAGGTGCGGCCGATGGGAAAACAGTTGAAGATGCAGGGAATAAGAAGTCGGAGCCGGAAATCGCCAGTCCCGCGCGGCGCATCGGCCGATTTAGGCGCAAAATACGCCCCCGCAAGGCGTATATTTGGCGAAGAGGAAACCGCCAATACCAGGGGGAACCATGCTGGTCTTGATCGTGGGTGCGGCAGCGGCGATTGCCGGAATTCTGGTGGGGTTCTGGATGCGCGGCCGCGCAGCCCAAAGTGACTTGAGCGCCGCAAAGGCCGAGCTGGCGCAGGCGAAGGTCGAATCCGCGGAGCGTGCTGGATTCGAGAAGCTGGCTGAAGAACGCGCCAGCACGATCAAGCAACTGACCACGGAGCGCGATAGCGCGCAAGCCGCATTACAGGGCCGGATCGATGCTGAAGGTGCGAGGTCTCTTCTCGACAAGGCGGAAAAAACTTTGGCCGACAAATTCCAGGCGCTTGCGGGCGACATTCTGGAGAAAAAATCGCAGAGCTTCTCCGAAGGCAGCCAGAAGGAGTTGGGCAATCTCCTCAATCCGCTCAAGACCCAAATCGAAGAATTCCGGAAAAAGGTCGAGGAAGCGCAGTCCGACTCAAAAACGGGCGTGGCAACGCTGCAGGGCTTGATCGGCGGCTTGAGCAATCTGAACCAACAGCTAGCCGAGCAAGCCCGCAACCTCACCACGGCGTTGCGCGGTTCGGCCAAGGCGCAGGGC
>JASHTU010000025.1 GCA_030040395.1 Acidobacteriaceae bacterium | reverse complement strand
CGGCAGCCACACGCCTTGCTCGAGCATGGCGCGATGAAAACGGCCGAAGGCGGCGGCATCAGATCGCGCGGCGTCTGCGTAATTCGTGACGGGACCGGCGGTGAAGAACCAGGTCCACATGGAGCCGACGCGGTTGAGGGTGAGGGCGACGCCGACGCGGGCAGCCTCGCGAGCTACGCCTTCGGCGACGGCTTTCGATGTGGATTCAAGCCGCGCATACACTTCGGCGGCGTGTTCCTGCAAATAGCCGATGGTGGCAAAGCCCGCGGCCATGGCCAGCGGATTACCGCTGAGAGTTCCAGCCTGATAGACGGGGCCGAGGGGCGCGAGCCGATCCATGAGGGCGCGCCGGCCGCCGAAGAGGCCCACAGGCAGACCACCGCCCATGATTTTGCCCAGGGTGACAAGATCGGGGTCGAGCGCGTAGAGCTCGCAGGCGCCGCCCAGGGCGACGCGGAAGCCGGTCATGACCTCATCCACAAGGAGGAGGGCGCCGTGACGGCGGGTGAGAGCGCGCAGTCCGGACAAAAAGCCCTCGACGGGCAGGATGCAGCCGGCGTTGCCTACGATGGGCTCGAGGATGACGGCGGCGATCGCGCCGGGGTGGGCGGCAAAGGCGGCTTCCACCTGGCCGAGGTCGTTGTATGGCAGAGCGAGCGTGAGGTGGGCGATCTCTTCCGGCACGCCAGCCGAGCCAGGAATCCCAAACGTCGCCACGCCCGAGCCGGCTTTCACCAGCAGCCCATCGGCATGGCCGTGGTAGCAGCCCTCGAATTTGACGACGATCTTACGGTCGGTAGCCGCACGAGCCAGCCGGATCGCCGACATCGTAGCTTCCGTTCCGGAGCTCACAAAGCGCATTCTCTCGATAGCGGGATAGCAAGCCGCGATGCGCTCGGCGAGATCGCCTTCGGCGGCTGTCGAAGCGCCGAAGCTGGGCGAATGGCGCGCCGCGCGCTCGATGGCCTCCACAACCGGCGGAAAGGCGTGGCCCAGGATCATGGGGCCCCAGGAGCCGAAGTAGTCGATATAGCGGTTGCCATCGGCGTCGATCAGGATGGCCCCTTGGGCGCGTTCAACAAATGGCGGCGCGCCACCTACGGCGCGAAAGGCGCGCACGGGCGAGTTCACCCCGCCGGGGAAAAGCCGCTCGGCGCGCTCCTGGAGAGCCTGGGAGCGGGTGCGGACAGGCGTTGGACTCGGGGAGAGCATGGTGGGTTCAGTATAGAAGGCGCCTGCGTGTCACCGGCCTCACGCTGATTATTTGCCGGCCGCCAGCCACACGGTTTCCATCTGTTCCAGCGAACGGCCTTTGGTTTCGGGCACAATTCTCCACATGAACAAGGCGGCGAAGATGCCCATGACGCCATAGATCCAATAGGCGAACCCATGCTTGAAATGGTCCACCAGATAGGGATTGTTATCGAGGATGGGGAACGTCCAACTGACGAGGTAATTGGCGATCCACTGCGCGGCTACGGCTACAGCCATGGCCTTGCCGCGAATCTGGTTGGGGAAAATCTCGCTCAAAAGCACCCAGGTGACCGGACCCCAGGAAACGGCAAAGCCGGCGGTATAGACCAACATACAGATCAACGCGACCGTTCCCTTGCCGCCGAGCCAGAAGTCCGCTCCCAAGGAAATCATGCTCGCCGCCATGACCAGCGCTCCAATGATTTGCAGCGGCCTGCGGCCGAATCGATCCACGGTGAGAATGGCGACCACGGTGAAGGTAAGGTTGACCGCGCCGACAATGATGGTTTGGAACAGCGAGACATTGGTGGTTAAGCCCATGCCTTTGAAAATATCCGTCGCGTAATAGAGCACGACGTTGATGCCGACGAATTGTTGGAAGATCGACAGCATGACGCCGATGAAAACAAGAAGCACGCCGAAGGAAAACAATTTGCCGGAGTGATGCGCGCTCAGCGAGGCGCGGATTTCGGAGATTTCTTTTTCGCCTTCTTCCCGCGTCACCAGTTTGGCCAACACCGCGCGGGCGCGGCTCTCATTCCCCTTAAGCATCAGGAAGCGTGGGGTTTCAGGCACAAAGAACAGCAGCACGAGAAAAAGGGTTGCCGGAATAGCGCCGGAAAGGAACATGTACCGCCAGCCGATGGAATTGAGCCATACATCGCCGCTCCCCGCCTTGGAGATTCCGAAGTTGACGAAGTAAATCACCAACATGCCGAAGATGATGGCGAATTGGTTCCAAGCCACCAGGTTTCCCCGCACCTTGGCGGGCGCGATTTCCGCGATATACATCGGCGACAGCATGGAGGCCAATCCCACTCCAATGCCGCCAAGGATGCGATAGCTGACGAAATTCCACATATATCCCGGGCCGCCGTGGCCGATGGGGGCAAAAGGAAATTCCGGCGCGGAAGCGCCCAGGGCGGAAATCAGGAAGAGCACGGCGGCGATGATCAATCCGCGTTTGCGGCCCACGCGGGTGCTCACCCAGCCGCCGATCAGCCCGCCGAGGATGCAACCGATCAGCGCGCTTGAAACTACAAAGCCAAGCAGTGAATTGGCGGCGTTGGCCTGAGCGGGGTTAGCCAAATTGGTAAAGCGCGGATCGATGAAATAAGCTTGGAGACTATCCACCGCGCCATTGATAACCGCCGTGTCGTATCCGAAAAGCAATCCGCCCAAGGTGGCGATGAGGGTAAGTAAAGCGACGTGTGGATTCAATCGCGACATAGCGGCTCAAATCGAGCGGACTGCCCGTTTTCAGATGGCGCCCAGATGGATCACCGAAATGATAGCCGACTTCCGCGCTCGGAGTCCGGAAACTATTCGGACCGCGCGCATGCCTCGTAAAGAAACCGACCGACACGACCCCCTCCACCGACCTGCCGCTCTGACCGCGCAGCGCGGCCGGTTCACTGCGGCCTGAAGCGGCTCCTCGCCGAAAGAGTCCCCGTGAGGATCGGACCCACGAAATATCGCTTATCCCAGCAGACGAGCAAGAGATTTCCCGGTCCTCGCTCGCAGGTTTCCTCATCGGCGCACAGCCAAAGGAGGAAGTTCAACATGAAAATCGTTTATGCCAATCAGGCCGTCGTCCGTGTGTGGTGCAATATCAAGGTGCTGGGCAAAGTGCCTACCTCCCACTTCGGCCACGCTTCGGTCACCGTCCAGGGCAATTCCGTCAAGACGACGGAAAATGACTATCCTCACATGCAAAACATCAGTTTCTGGCCTCGCAACGGTGTAGGTTTCA
>JASHTU010000298.1 GCA_030040395.1 Acidobacteriaceae bacterium | reverse complement strand
CGCGACCGGCGCGTCCTGTCTGAAGACGGCATCGTGCTCACCGTGCTCGCCATCAACAAGAAAACCGGCAAGGTGGAGCGCGCGCCGGAAATCATCATGCGTGGATTCGGCGGCTCTGACATTACCGATCAGGCGCGCGAAGTGGTGCTGAAGACGCTCGATGGCCTCAACATCGAGCAGAAATCGGACTATGGCATGGTGAACGAAAAGGTGCGCGTGGAGCTGAAGAAGCTGATCCAGAAATCCACCGGGCGACGCCCGATGATCATGCCCGTCATCCTGGAGATTTAGAGATTCCAGGGAACAACCAGCATCGAAGAACAAATCTCCGCCACCCGGCCGTCGAATGCCAATGGACACCGGTTGGTCTCACCCACCGGCGAATGGCGGGGTTCGCGCGGTGAATGAAACTCGTAGGCGGCCGGGCGGCGAAGCGGAGATCGTAGCGCTGCAATTCGCCTTCACTTCGGCGGCGGGAGCCTCACCGGCCCGATGCGCGACAGGCCGTTGGCTGAGGCGGGCGGCAATGTGAAGGGCTGCACTTTATAGAAATTCTTCCCCTTGCGAATCATCGCCACCGGCGCGGGCGCGCGGCAGGATTTTCCATGAAAAATCTTTGATGCCAGCCAGTCGCCCAGACGGCGATCGCAAATCTCCGGGCGGTCCCGCCAAAATTCGGGCGCCAACTCGCAACGAATATGCAAATGGCCCAATTGCAGTTCCACGCCGTCGATGCTGCGGGGAAAGTTGCGCCGCGCGTTGCGTGGCCCGATGTAGAGCCCGGCCACTTCACGGCCCACGCCTAGCGTCCTCACCACCATGACCTGCCTCCAAGACGCGAATGAAAAAGCCGACTTCCAGGGGTCCGGAAAAAACGCAAGGCGCGCGCCGGCCGCCTAACTATCCGCCGGCACGCCATCATTCTGCGGGCATGGTGATGCTCTTTCGCAAAGTTGTCAAGGAAATCTCGGCTCTTGCCGTTGATCAGGATGGCGCCGGACCGG
This sequence comes from Acidobacteriaceae bacterium, assembly GCA_030040395.1. GTDB lineage: Bacteria > Acidobacteriota > Terriglobia > Terriglobales > Acidobacteriaceae > Telmatobacter. Next base: position 8,387 of record JASHTU010000298.1, on the reverse strand, counting down.
CGCCGTCGATTGAAAAATGGACTTCCCCGGCCTCCGCCCGCGTCAATCTCCGAAGGTTGACACGCTGCGGCCGCCTCTTGCGGCATGCGCCAAGGGCAGCCGTGGCGTACTCGCCGCCGCAGGCCGAGGGTAGGCGGCGGTGGAACGATGGGCGTTGCCCAAGGTGCGCGACCGCTTGCCGATAAACGCTTCGCCTAGCGCCAAGCGCGCGTTCCCTTCAAGATCGAGAAAGCCGGCGTGGCTCTCTTTGCACAGCGTTTGCGCTTCCGGAGAGAGGTAAGGCGCAATCAGCACTGGCGTCGCGGGCTCGTCGCACTGAGCGGCGCCGTCGTGCAGCTTGTGCAAAGCCTCGCGCAAATTCTGCGGTTGCGCGTTCTCTTTGATCTCGCAATTCAGGGTGTGCCGATGACCCAGCACGTCAAGGCGGGCCACAATGCCGGTGTCTCCCGTGGTGAGGGGCGCGAGTTTAATTTCCTTAAGCTTGATAACCGAAACTTGCCCAAGCAGCGTCCGAAGCGCTTCAACCGCCCGTTTCTCCAGTTCGCTCATAGTGGGGTTCGTCTTCATCGCAGTCTCCCTTCCGTCGACAGGTCGAACAGTTGAGGTTGAACGCTTGCGGGCCCTATCAATTTCCGTGCCGTGCAGAGCCAAAAATCGAAGCCGCGGATGCGTCAGGAGCTAGTCAGAGCCCCAGGGGGCGGAAACCGACCGGGGCCTTGGCTTCGCAGCCCCGTTGAGCGAAGTCGGCCCTAACTTGAACGAGTTCTCGCCCGAGGGGATCATGGCCATCGGCATCGAGCTCCGGCAGGGTTTACCGTGGAACTGCTTCGACTCCAGCCACGCGCAGAGCCGAGGATCGTTGATCTCGGGCTGGCCGCGCCAAAACTCCGGCGATAACCCGCATTGGATGCGAAGATGATCCAGTTGCAGCTCAATGTCCGCAACATGCTTGGGAAAATATCTCCGCGCGTTGTAAGCGCCCACGCGCAACCCGGTCACTTCGTGTCCTTTGCATTGAGTCTTAACTACCATGTCCCGCCTCCGCTCAAGCTACCGTCGGGTGAAAGTCGGCCTTGCGGATTACCTTATAAGGCAATCTGCCGGAAACAACAGGAAAACTTCCTGCGTGGTTGAGGCAATTAAAAAAGTCTGCGGCTTCCGGGGCCTTCGCTCTAATTGCGGCGTCGGTTCGGCAAACAGAAGCTCCGGTTAACTGGGGGGCCCTGCCGGCATGCGGCCTTACACTGAGTACCTTCTTGGGGGTGTGAGAAATCTTGTTTGGCCGATTACTCAGTGTTACCAGCATGACCGGGCCCCGTCGCCTGCGTATGTGACGAACATCACACCACCGAACTCGCCTCCGCGAAATCGGCATTCGTTCAGGGCCCCCTTCGATGTTCACAATTTGCAGCTCAAGTTTCAGCCGAAAGATGTTCGACCGCTTGGCGACTTGTTGACACTAACGGAAGGAGCGCATCCACTTGTGGTTTTCGCGCCCCCCACTCACTCACCTTGGAGAAATCGACTTGAATGATGAAGACAGCACCGCGAGGAAAGACACGAACCCTTCCTCTTGGGTACACCCTTTATTCTGTCGAGCGAGATTGGGGGAATTGCGTGGGTCAGGATGAAAATCCGTCGCGCTTGGCGGCCACCCTCACCGCGTGCGTCTCTTTTTCAATCACCTGTGGAAATGTTCAATCTAATTGCAGAGTTTGTCAAGCCCGTTTCAGTAAAAATCACGCGAAAACCGGGAAATTTGGACTCATCTTGCGATCAATGATCTATCACTCGTTCTACGATCAACGATCTATCACTCATTTTGCGATCGATGATCCATCTAGGTGTTTCCCTAGGGTGTATCGACATATACGAGCGGGCAGCGACGGGAGCCATTTTCTCTCAGATCAAGGAGAGAGGAGCGACGCATACCGGGGCCCCCGCGGACGCGCTTTTTGTCCGTGGGGTGGATACCGGGCGTCTGCTAGCGACGAACGACACAGGGATGAGGGAAAATGGCTCCCGTCGCTGCCCGCTCGTATATGTCGATACACCCTAGCCAGGCCTCCGTTCATCATTCGAAGCGCAAGAATCGAACCGGACGTTTGGGCAACTGCCGGATGCGACTCTCAACTCGAAAAGATCAAGTCACCAACTCCCGCCAACTGGCTTGTCAGCCCATCCGCCCCCGCACCCGACCCGATTCCTCATTCCAAACAGATTATTTTTCTTCCCAACCTTGCCGGTTATTTCCGCCAAATCGCTAAAATGGTCTTAGGGATCAAAATTGGGTGATTCCTCTTCGGAGACGAAGCGGCCCGGGAAGACGGCTAGGCACAGCCGCCATCCCCGGGCCGCCTGCTTTTTGCGGCCCCTTCGCGGCCAGGCTCTGCCTGGGGTCTGAACCGAAAGCGGGGCAAAACGCCCGAAAATGGACCGTAAGTCCTTATTATTGAAGATGTTATGATCTAACTCCTTTATTATCAAGAATTTAGACCCAGTACTAATTAGTATAAGTAATCGCAAACAAACCACTTAACCTCAAAATGGTAGGGGGTAGGGGGGCGGGGTAACTGAAAAGTACATGGCGTAGCAATCTATTGTCGGGTGATGGACGGCGCTATGGATGAACCAGGTGATCAGCCGGCTCCTGTCGCTTGCGCCCGTCGGGTTGGCTGATCTTGCTGGCCTCGAAGTTGACAATCTTCCAATTGCCGTGAGGGTCGCGTACGTAAACGCGCGTATAGCGATAATCGCCGGAGAGGTCGCCCTCGGGGGTCGTGCCTTGGACCTGGGCGTAAGAGGTGACCAGCGCGGTTGTCCCGTAGAAGCGCACCTTGCGGTCGGAAACGTCGAGGGTAGTCACATGCACCCGGCCGGAGCGAAGTAGAGCGAGCGTTTCATCCTTGGTCTGCAGCGTGCCATAAGCGGTGATGGCCATGTAATCGTCGGCGAGCAGAGAGTTCATGACCGCGGTGTCGCCTTTGATCACCGCATCGCGCCATTCGTCTTCAAGCTGATCGATCTCGTGGCGGCTCTCGTGCCGTTCTGTGCGCGGCATTCCCCGCCCGGCTTGAAGGGGCGCCGACCGGGCCACGAGCAAAAGCACTGACGCAGCCATTCCCGCCACTGCGATCGAGCGGCGCGCGGAGTGTGGGAGTCGCAATGCAGAAACCTGCATAAACGTAACGGATGGTAGCCCGCGACGGGGGCGCCGGTCAATGCAATTCAGAAAGGAGGCTGACGCCATCGCTTTCAGCTTTCCGTAGCCACCGGCCCTCCTCGCCTGGAATTGCCGCTGATTGGACGGAAAGGAAGCCTCAAACGAGAGCAACCAGGTTTTCCAGGCTCCGCTCCCGCATTTTCTGGAAGATGCCCCCGATGGCGTATTTCTTAAAGTGCTCGGAATCGCGGTGGGCGGCGAGCGCCTGGGCGTCGCGGTATTGCTCGTAGATGAGTACGGTGTCGGGGTCGTCCTGCACCTGGTGCGGGACGTAGGTCACGCAGCCCGGTTCGCGGCGCGATTCGGTGGCCAGGAGAGCCAGCATTTCCGCCACTTCAGCGCGATCTCCGGGGGCAAACTTGAATCGTACAACGAAGCTGATCATGGGAGCGGGACTTCCTTTTTCGCCCCGGCAAAGAGCGGGGCGTTTCCAAGAGTTTAAGCGTGGATGGTTTCTAGTGCTGCGGCAAAGTCCGGCAACAGCATGTTTTGGTTCCGCTCCGGGCCGGTAGAGACCATCCCGATCCGCGCGCCACTCTCGCGCTCCTGAAAGCGGAGATAGTCGCGGGCCGCCTGGGGCAGATGATCGAACTCGGTGACGCCCTCGGTGGAATGGCGCCAACCTTTAAATCTGGTGTAACGGGGCTTGATGGATTCGAGACCCTGGACGTCGGCGGGCATGTCGTCCGTGACTTTGCCGTCGATTTCATAGCCGACGCAGACGGGAATTTCGTCAAGTTCGTCGAGCACGTCGAGCTTGGTGACAACCAGCCACTCCGCGCCGTTGACCCGGTTCGAGTAACGGAGCTGCGGAATGTCGAGCCAGCCACAGCGGCGAGGCCGGCCGGTGACCGCGCCGTACTCGTTGCCGCGGGCGCGGAGCTGGTCGGCGGAGGCGTCGTGAATCTCGGTGGGGAACGGTCCTCCTCCCACGCGCGTGACGTAAGCCTTGGTGACCGAGACGACCGTGCCGATGGCGGTGGGCCCTACGCCGGCGCCCGTAGACGCGCCGCCGGCAGTGGCCGATGAGGAAGTGACGTATGGGTAGGTGCCATGATCGATGTCAAGCATGGTTCCCTGTGCGCCTTCGAACATGATGCTGCCGCCCGCGGCGAGAATATTGTTGAGCAGGCGACCGGTGTCAGCCGCGAAAGGGCGAACCTGCTCGGCGGCCGCGGCGTATTCCTCGTACATCTTCTCGGGGTCGAGCGGATCGGCGCCGAAGAGGGCGTGGACGATGGCGTTCTTTTCCGCGCAGGCGGCCTCGATGTGGGTTTTGAGCAGGCTGGGATTGAGCAGATCGACGACGCGCAGGCCGCTGCGCGCCATCTTGTCTTCGTAGGCGGGACCGATACCCCGGCTGGTGGTGCCGATTTTCTTGCGTCCCGGCGCACTCTCCGCAGCCAGCTCGATCATGCGGTGATAGGGAAGGATGACATGGGCACGTTTGGACACAAAAAGCCGGTCTTCGACGGAAACGCCATGCTCGCGCAGCCGCGCAACTTCGTGAAGAAAGGCCACGGGGTCGAGGACGACGCCGTTGCCGATGACGCTTTTGCAGTCCGGTCGCAGCACGCCGCAGGGAATCAGTTGCAGCACGAATTTTTGCCCGCCAATGACGACCGTATGGCCGGCGTTATGACCGCCGGCGTAGCGCGCGACGGCCGAAAATCGCTCGCTCAGCACATCCACAATCTTGCCCTTGCCCTCGTCGCCCCACTGGGCGCCGAGCACTACAGCCGTCTTTGCTCGCATTGCGATGGAATCCCGTTCGATGGCCCGGCGGCGCGGAGTCTTGGCGAATCCGGCCGCACACAGGCAGTGGACTTGGAGGCGGGGTTGCCGGAGCGGCAACTCAACCACATCCTCATCGATCATAAACCCATTGATCGTCAACCCTTGGCGCACGCCGCCAACCAAAGGAGATGGGGCGCGCCGAGGGCGCACAATAAAACCAGCCCGTATGCTCACTCCGGCCAATATAGCCGCCGCCCTGCTTGCTCTCTTTCCTTACTTCGCCGTGGCTTTCTGCCCCGCGTTTGCAACTGCTCGCATCTTCGCCTTGCCACCATGGGCCCGGCTTGGCTGCCCGGCGGCGCTCTGCGTTCCCTATGTGCTGGTTACGTTAAGCGCAAGGGACTTTCACTGGAACTGGTTCGCCCTCTATCTCCTGCTCCCGCCAGTGATTGCCGTGCTGCTGGAGCAAGCGGCAAGCGCCGATCCCGGGCAACGCGGCGACTGGCGCGACTTTCTGGTTCTGGCCACGCTAGGCCTGGCGGTCGATCTGCGTTGGTTCGAGGGAGCATGGCCGTCCCACTTGGCCTTCTTCAACAAGGTTTTGCTGCTGGACGCGGGGATCTACGGCTTTGTCCTGGTGCGGCAACTGGACGGGACTGGATTCGATTTGCGTTTGCGCCTCCGCGACGCCGGGATCGGGCTGCGGGAAGTGGCTTTGTACACGCCGATTGCGCTCGTGATGGGGCTGGGGCTGGGGTTTTTGCACGCACACGGCGTCTGGCCGGGTTTCGGCGCGATTGCGGGGGCGTGGATCTTCACCTTTTTCTTTATCGCGGTCCCGGAAGAGCTTTTCTTCCGGGGATGGCTGCAAAACTTGCTTGAGAGGCGGATTGGCCGCCATGGAGCGCTGTTCTTGACGGCGGCGCTGTTCGGCTTGGCGCACTTCAACAAGCGGACGACGAGCTTCAATTGGCGCTACGTGTTACTGGCCGCGGTAGCGGGTGTTTTTTACGGGCGGGCGTGGAGGACTGACCGGAGGGTAGGCGCCTCGGCCGTGACCCACGCGACCGTGGATGCGATCTGGTCTCTCTGGCTCAAATGATGGTGGCGGCGGAATCCGCGGTGGTAAGTCAGGTAGCCAAGACCGACGCGCATGTTATGGTCCACGGGCCCCGGAATGGTGATGGCGATGGTGATGCCGAGAATGGCGTGGGCAAGGACGAGCGGATAGAGGTTGCGGTAGCGAAGGAAGATGAGGCAGGCGGCGAAACCCCAGATCACTGTTAAGGAAGCGAGAATGGGATTGGGCAGATGGGCCAGCGCGAAGAGCGCGGCGGCGGCGAAGGCGGCCATTTTTGCATTGGGCAGCAGGCGGAGTAGCCGCGAGAGAAAGAAACACTGCAACAGGAACTGCTGTACGCCGGACCACAGGGCGTAAGACCAGTAATCCTCGAAAAAGAAGAGCGCGCCGCCGGGGCTGCGCAGCGTGTGGTAGCGAGCGGCCAGCGCCACGGCGATGCCGGCGAGCGCGAGCGCCACGCCCACCACCCATATAGAGCGGAAAAAGTTCTTGGCGCGGAGGCCCATGGCCCGTGGGCCGTCGAAGGAGAGCGCAATGATAGCAGCTACCGAAATGACAGCCACCATCCAGGTGAACCGTTGCCATGGGCGCGGCGACCAGATGACGATCAGAATCAACCCGTAGGCAACGGCAATTTCGATCAGGGCGCGCCGTCTGCCACGCGGCGTGGCGGAGGTCTCAATTTCCGGCGTTGCGCTTGTGTCGACGGACATGCTGACGATGATACCGAACTCTTCCCCGCTATTCCAGGATGATGGGCGGCTCGGTCTCGTTGCCCCGCGTGGTGAGGGCGACGGCTGCAGCAAGGATAAGCGCGCCACCCAACCAAGCGTAGGGGCCGAGCCGTTCGCCCAGCAGTTCGACTCCCAAGATTGACCCGAGCGCTGGCTCGATGTTGAGGAAGACGCCGGCACGCGAGGCCGGGACCTGATGGATGCCCCAGTTCCACAGCAGCGTGGTGGCGGCCGTACACAGCAAGCCGCTGATGGCCAGCGCCGTCCACGCGGTCAGGCTGATGTGGGCAAACGGGAGGGGATCCGCGGGCTGGCGCGTGAGGGGCGCAAGCAGCATGGGCGCGAAATCCCACACCAGCAGCATCGCCGTACCGGAAAGAATGGTGTAGGCGGTCACGATCGGGGCGCTATGCGTTTCAAGAAGCTTTTTACTGAGCAGGATCCAGACCAACGCGGTGAGAAGCGAAGTAATCACCAGCAGGTCGCCGGCGAGGGAAGGGGTTTCGCGCCCAGTGGTGGCGCGGTTGCCGCCCAGCACCACGAGCGCCGCACCCACCGTGGACCCGCACAGGGCCAGCCAGCTGAACCAGTCCAGCGATTCGCCGGCAAACAGCGCGGCCGCTCCGGCCAGAAGCACCGGCATGCCGCCCACCATGAGGGAGGCATGGCTGACCGTAGTCAGGGCCAAGCCGTGAAACTGAACAAGAAATTGGACAGGAACCCCGAAGGCCGCGGCGAGAAGCAAGAGCCGCGTTTCGGCGGCTGTGAAGCGCACGCGCCGCGCGAAAACCACGGGCAAAATGCCCAGCGAAGCAAAGAGAAAGCGGTAAAGCACCATGTACTTCACGCTCATCTCATTGAGCGCCAGGCGGCCAAAGAAAAACCCCGTGCCCCACAGCGTGCCCGCCAAGGCGCAGGCGCCGTAACCGAGCAGGCTGAAGCGCCGCCGGCCCAGCCTGTTCGCATTTCCCGGTTCTGGATTCGGCGCCGGGGCCGCGGGCTCGGACATGGCTGCGGTTACGGCACCACTGCCCAAGGCACCGTGGACAGGCGCACGCCGGGCGGCGCAAAGCTGAGCGTCCTTGTCCTGGGGTCCCAGGTGAGGTCGAGCGCGTTTTGCCTGGCGCCGTTGACCAGGATGGCCACCAGCAGCACATTGCCGTACATGCGCGCCGCCGCAATGCGGAAGCTGTGAATGCTGTGGTATTCGGCATCCGGACTGGTGGCGCTCCAATCGTCCTGGAAGCGGGAGAACGGATAGGCGGTATAGCGCTGGGCATGCTGCTGCCAGTTAGTGTCGTGCATCCAGACGCCATAAGCCTTTTGAAGGTCGTTCTTCTCCAGGTCGGTCATGAAGCGGTTGACAGCCGCGCGGCCGAAGAGATGATTGTCCCAGTTCCAGGGCCAATCGATTGGACGCCCGGCGACAAGCCACCACAGAATGAAGAGCACCACCAAGCCGCCGACTGCGGAGTAAACAACGACGCGGCGGCGGCGGGCGCGAGCTTCGTCGAATGAGGGAGCGTCAAGCAAGGTCATCGGGATTGTCCTTCGGATTCAGAATACGGCGGAAAGCCAGGCAAGAGGCGGCGGACATGGGAGACGAATTCGG
>JASHTU010000297.1 GCA_030040395.1 Acidobacteriaceae bacterium | reverse complement strand
ATCCCTTTGCCTGCGAGCCACTTTTAACCTCTTAAGAGTGGCTCGGAAATTGGTTGAAGTCCTTCTCCTCATGATTTGAAGCGCAAGAACTGAACTAGATGTTTGTGCAACTGCCGGATGCGGCCTCAAACCGGATGCGATTTCAAATCTGACCGACTCCCGCCAACTGGCTTGTCAACCCCTCCGCCCCCTGCGCCTAACCCCATCCCCCTCATTCCAGACGGAAGATTTTTCTTCCCAACCTTGCCGGTTATTTCCGCCAAATCGCTAGAATGGTTTTAGGGATCAAAACTGAGCGATTTCGTTTCGGAAACGGAGCGGCCCGGGAGTGGTGGCTAAGCATGATCGCCATCCCCGGGCCGCCTGCTTTTTTGCCCCTGCCTTCGCGACCATTCGCAGCCAGGCTCAGCCTGGGTCTGCGCCGAAAGCGGGGCAAAACGCCCCAAAATGGGCCGTAAGCTCTTATTATTGAAGATTTTAGTATCTAACTCCTTTGTTATCAATAATTTAGACCCAGTACTAAATAGTATAAGTGATTGCAAACAAATCACTTAACCCCCAAAGAGGTAGGGGGTAGGGGGGAGGGTAACTGAAAAGTACATGGCCTATCCCCCGGACTGCCGCTCTGCACGCCAATCGGGCGCCGCCATCCTACCCGGACGTTTTGCCCGGCCTCAAAATTTCGTAGGGCCGCATCATCTCGTTGTCTTCGTGCTCCAGAATGTGGCAGTGCCAGACATAGCGGCCGGCATAGTCTTCAAAGGGCACAAGGATGCGCGTCACCATGCCGGGATCCGCGCGCGCCGTATCCTTCCAGCCGGATTCGACCGGATCCGCCGGCTGGGCGGGCCCGGTGTAGCGCAAGGTGCGCGTGCCCATGAATTCGAACCTGTCGAAAGGACGGCGATCGAGGATCTTGAACCGCACCAGGTGCAGATGAATGGGGTGCGAGTCGTCCGTCAAATTCACCAATTCCCAAATCTCCGCGGTGTGCAGCGTGGGATTCTCCGTCACCGGTGCGCTCCAGTGCGTGTTGTTCAACAACATGCCCATGGACTGCTGAACCTTGTCGAGCCTCTCGTCCAGCGTCAGCCGGCGGCTGCGGACCGCTGCGGTCTCGTTTACCCCCTCACCCGGCTCTTCGAGGACAGAAGGCAGATCGGCGCCTTCGTAGCCACCCTCCTTGGCGACCCGAAACTGGAGAATGTCGAAAGAGTCGCTGACCAGGCGTACATTCGATCCCGCGAAAGGCGCAAAATCGGCCACGATGTCCGCGCGTTCCGCCGGAGCCAGAGGCAGGCGGCGCGCCTCAACCGGCGCATGTAGCAATCCCTGGTCGTTTGCGATCACGTGAAAAGCGGCCCGGTTCGACAACTCGAAGCGGTAAAACCGTCCGTTGGAGCCGTTCATCAAACGCAAGCGGTATCTCCGCGGTTCCACGTCGTGGTAGGGCAGTAGTTTGCCATTCACCAGAATGGCGTCCCCAAAAACCTCCGGCGTCCACGGTCGGTCCGGATCCGGAGAAACCGGGTAAGAAAGCTGACCGTCCCGGGTGAGCAGACGGTCGCTGACCATCAACGGAATCTCGTATGCCCCGGCGGGAAGATGCAGGGTGCTCTCGCGCGCTTCGCGCACGATAAAGAACCCCTGCAAGCCGGCATAAATGTTCAGGCGGTTAATGCCCATTGCGTGGTCATGGTAAAAGAGCAACGCCGCGTGCTGGGCCGAGGGGTAAAAGCAGGTCTGCGTCTGTCCGGGCACGATCCATTTTTCCGGATATCCGTCACTTTCAGGAGGCGTACGCCCTCCGTGAAGGTGCACGACCGTCCGCACCTCCGGCAAGGAAGGTCCCGCGCCTTCCAGGGTGTGGTCGATGGGTAGAAAGTGACGCGCGGGAAGGCGATTTTCCCAATCCACCATGACCGCCCGGCCGCTCTCGGTCTCAATGCTCGGGCCCGGAAAGCTATCGCCAAAGCACCACATCCGCGTGGGCGGCAAATCGCGATGAACTTGGATAAGAGCCTCGCGCATCGGCATGCGGTAGTAGGCAATGCTTTCGCCAGGCTTCTCGGGATGCGGCCGTGTTCCTGCGGGCCGCGCCAGCTGCGGCAGCGGCAGCGGATCGACGAAGGAAGCAAGAGTGGGAGGATCGAGAGCCGGCGACGGATGAAGCGGTTCGATCGGCGGCTTGAGCTGGAATCCGGCAATAGCCAAGCCGGCATTGCACAGAAAAACGCGGCGGGATGAATGAAATCGACCGGACATTCCTAATTGTCGCTTGCGGGAAGGCGATACTCCGTGGAAACCGGCCGGCTCTCTGCAGCGCCGCGAAGAGCCGGGCCGGCCTCGAGTTAGAACGGTCTGAAGCCGCCAACCGGCTCGCCTGTCGATGGGTCGAGCAGATAGGTGGCGTGCATGTTGATGTGGTTGAAGTCGAACATATTGTCCACCGAGCCGGCAATGGCGTCGAACGACCCGTCGCCGATCCGTTGTTCTCCCAGCCAGTTGTCTTCGATGAAACGGATGATCGAACTCTGGTCGGTCAAAGTGTGGTCGACGAAGTTCGCCTTCGCCCAGGGAGAGATCACCATCAAGGGAAGCCGCGGGCCGTAGCCACACCGGCCCTGCGCGTGAGCCGCACCGCTGGGTCCGGGGAGCGCGGTGTCCGTTCCGTTGCCGCATTGGCCATTGCCGGTCAGCATGTCGTCCGCGGTCGTGGACTGGTTCACGATCTCGCCAAGCTGATGATCGTACCAGCCGTCGGAGTCGTCGTAATTGATGAAAACCGCCGTCGAGGACCAGTACGGCGAAGTCATCAGGAAGTTGATGACGTTGACCACGAAAGTCTGTTCGTCGAGCGGATCGGAATACCCGGCGTGGGCGTCCTCGTAGCCTGGAGCCTTGAGGAAGCTGACTGCGGGCATGTTCCCAGCCTTCACCGCGTCGAAGAAATCGTGTATGTCGTACTGATGGTGGACCGAGCCGTCGTCGTATCCAATCATCGCCACCGAAGAGGGACGCACATGCATGAGATTCGACGTCGACGTGTAGTACTGGAACGGCTCGTGGTGTTCGATATAGTCCGATTCGGTCACGCCTGTCGCCGCGGACGTGTGAGAACGGGCGCATCCCGTGGTGCCGTTGGGGTTGGTAATGGTGAGATCGAAGCCGCCCTCGAACCATCCCCAGGTAAGGCCGGCCTGGTCAAGCAGATCGCCGATGTTGGCGCCGCCCATGCTGATCTGCGCGCTGGTGGTGCCGGTGCATTTGTCGCCGATGGGATTGGCGTCGCTGACATCCGTGTTGCCGCCGCTGCCGTCGTTGACGATGTCGCTGCCGGCGTTTATCTCGTCGGTCACGTCGTTGGTCTGGCCGGAGATAAGGTTAATCGCCCCCACCGTCGACGGGCCGAAGGTGGTGCCGTAGGAGTTGTCGTTGAGTGCATAGTGCTGGGCGTAGTTCCACAGCGCGGTCACCGTGTTGCCGTCATAATAGCCCATCACCAGCGCCTTGGTGCTGTCCCCAGGCGGCGGAGGACCGGCCGTACCCGTGAATTCCGGGAAGGAATCCATGAGCCCGGCGTGGAAGGCTTGCTGCTCCGGCGTGTAGTCGTGGTCCTGATCGGCTGTGGAAGCCTGGGAGCGGTCCAGGCGGAAGGGGTTAGAGGCGCCGGAACCGTTGCCGGCGGTGTTGAGGTAGTTGGGATTGGCGGTCAGCAACGCGGCTGTGAATCCGTTCACGCTCGGGGTGCCGGGAGCGGGCGTAAATCTAGGTTCGCCGCGCGGATTCAAAGCGTAAGGGTAGGTCCCCCAGTAGTGATCGAACGAGATGTTTTCTCCGAAGATCACTACCACGTGCTTGATGGGAGTTGCGGTGTGGCTGAAGTCGGCCTGTGCGCTTGCTGCAAGCGGATTCGCCATGCAGCCCGCAGACAGTAGGACAGAGACCCAGAACGCAGGGGGTGTGTGCATCGATGATCCTCCATACCGGGTGGTGTCTTCTGGCAATTTGGGGAGGTTGTCAGTTGAAACGTGTCGTGGGGATTGCGACATCCGTTCCCGAAGCTCGAAGAGCCCGGCTTTCTCGATCAATAACGGGTCATGATGCACGTATGGTTACAAATTGTTGAACACCGCGAGAATTTGCACGCCCCCGGCCTGCCCGCCAAGCACCCCCGTGACTCACATCACACGCTCTTTCCGCCTCTTGCCTGAATAATCGACTTACACGATGGGCGATCGCCTGCCCCTAGGGTTCGGCGCGCCTCCTGGCTTCCCGTAGCGCGTCCGTGGGAAATCGGCAATTCGCCCCGGGGCTTCTAACCGGAACGGAGTCCGGCACGCATGTACAGGATTGTCGAAGCCCGCGACGTGGGCTTCAAAATCAGGCAGTTCACCATTGAAGCGCAGCGCATCGCCCGCAAGCAGAGGCCCGGTCAATTTGTCATCGTCCGCCTGCGCGAGCGCGGTGAGCGCATTCCTCTCACCATCAAGAGCGCCGACCCCGCCGCCGGCACGGTGACCCTCGCCGTGCAGGCCGTCGGCAAAACCACTTCCCTGCTCAATTGCCTCGAGGCGGGTGACTCCATCCTCGACATCGTCGGTCCCCTCGGCCACCCCTCCGAAATCAAGCTCTACGGAACGGTTGCGGTAGTGGCCGGCAGCGTAGGCACGGCCATGGCTCTGCCCACCGCCAAGGCTCTCAAAGACGCCGATAACCACATCATCTTCATCGAAGGAGCGCGCAGCCGCGAAATGGTCGTCTTCGAAGACGAGGTCCGCGCCGCCAGTTCTGAAGCCTACTTCATGACCGACGACGGCAGTTACGGCGAGCCAGGCCTGGTGACCAAAAAGCTCAACGAGCTCCTCCAGTCCGGCCGCAAAATCGACTTCGTTCTCGCCGTCGGCCCCGTGCCCATGATGCGCGCTGTGGCCCAGGTCACCACGCCGCTCGGCATCAAGACCATGGTCAGCCTCAACTCCATCATGGTCGACGGCACCGGCATGTGCGGAGGCTGCCGCGTCCTCGTCGGCAACCAGAGCAGGTTTGCCTGCGTTGATGGCCCCGAGTTTGACGCCGCCGAAGTCAACTTCGACGTCCTCATGCAGCGCAATGCCATGTACCGCGATAAGGAGTGCGCCTCGCTGAGTCAGTTCGAGGTGGATAAGGCCAAGGAACTGGCGCAGCTCCGCGCTGAATTGGCGGCCAAAGAGAACGAAGTGGCGCGGCTGCGCGCGGAACTGGCGGCCGAGGAGAGACGCGATGACTGAAGCCAATCCACTCCCCTTGAAAGAGCGCATGAAGATCCCGCGCATCCCCATGCCGTCCCTCGATCCCGAGGCCCGCGCCCATTGCTTTAAAGAAGTGAACCTCGGCCTTCACGACCCCGACGCGATGACTGAGGCCATGCGCTGCCTCGCCTGCGCCCGCCCCACCTGTCAGGTCAAGTGCCCGGTTGGCGTCAAGGTCAAGGAAGTCGTCGCCCTCATCTGCGCCGGCCAGTTCCTCGCCGCCGCGGCCAAAATGCGCGAAGATAATGCCCTGCCCGCTATTACCGGCCGCGTCTGCCCGCAGGAAAACCAGTGTGAAGGTGGCTGCGTGCTCGGCCGCAAAGGCGAGCCGCTGGCCATCGGCAACCTCGAGCGCTTCATCGCCGACTTCGAGCGCGCAAGCGGCAGCCTCGGCTTGCCCGCCATCGCCCCGCCCACCGGCAAAAGCGTGGCCATTGTCGGCAGCGGACCGGCGGGCCTCTCCGCCGCCGGCGACCTCATCCAGAAAGGCCATCGCGTGCGCGTCTTCGAGGCCCTCCATGAGCCCGGCGGCGTGCTCGTTTACGGCATTCCGGAGTTCCGCCTGCCCAAGTCCATCGTCAAACGCGAAATCGACAACCTTCGCCTCATGGGCGTTGAATTCGAAACCAATGTCGTGGTCGGCAAAACCGTTACCCTCGACGAGCTCATGCGCGTCGAGGGCTACGACGCTGTCTTCGTCGCCACCGGCGCGGGCCTGCCGCAATTTCTCGGCATTCCCGGCGAGCACCTCAACGGAGTTTACTCCGCCAACGAGTTCCTCACCCGCACCAACCTCATGCGCGCCTGGCAGTATCCGCGCTTCGACGAGCCCATTTACGACTGCCGCGATCGCGACGTCGTGGTGGTGGGCGGCGGCAACACCGCCATGGACGCGGTGCGCACCGCCCGCCGCCTGGGAGCGCGCACGGCCACGTTGGTCTACCGCCGCTCCGAAGCCGAAATGCCTGCTCGCGCCGAGGAGGTTCGTCACGCGCGCGAAGAAGGCATCCACTTCCAAATGTTGACCGATCCCGTCGAGTTTCTCGGCGGCGAGGGCGGATGGCTCACCGGCGCGCGCTGCGTCCACATGGAGCTGGGCGAGCCCGACTCGAGCGGCCGCCGCCGTCCCATCCCCGTCCGCGGCTCCGAGCACGTCCTCGCGGCCAACGTAGTCATCATTGGCGTGGGCACGCACGCCAACCCCATCGTCCAGGGCGCCACGCCCGATCTCAAGACCAACGCCCGCAACTACATCGTCGCCGATCCCGAAACCCTCCGCACCTCCAAGCGCGGCGTCTTCGCCGGTGGCGACATCGTCACCGGCGCCGCTACGGTGATCCTCGCCATGGGCGCCGGCCGCAAAGCCGCCAAGGCCATAAACGAATATTTAGAGATCGGAAATTGGGAACAGGAAGGTAGAGAATCGTAAAAAAGGAACCAGGTAACAGACCAACAAAGGAACCAGGTAACAGACCAGGGACTAGGGTGAACTATGAATTGGAACAAGAAAACCATTCTCGCGATTGTAATCGTGGCTTTGGTGACACTGGGGGGTGTTGTTTACGGAACGACGACGCTCCCTTCGGGCCTCCCGTTAGTCAACGTTGGCGGCGGAGCACAAGCAGAAGCGGACTATTTCGACGTGGCTTCTTACGGGGGAGCCTCGACCACTTTTTGCGCTAAATTGGAACTCGCCATTGCGGCGGCTTACGCACTTCGTGGCTCCTATGTGGGAACCTTTGACGCGCGGGGAGTAACCAGCCAAAACTCTAATCTTACCTGTTCGCCGGCGGACGGTAATGTATTCGCGTCGCTTCCCGCTTCCGGGGACACGTCAATCCATATCCTGATGCCCTACGGCGTCGTGACCATCAACGCCGGATGGAGCTACACCACCAATGACGTCGTAATTGATGGACAAGGGCAGGAAGGGAACTCGGTATTGCAGGCCGGAACGAGCTTCCCTCCGAACACCAATCTGATCAGCATGGGGAGCCCGCCGGGGAATTATGGCGACCTGATACGTCATCTGCGGTTATCCTGCAATGGGAACTTGAGCGGCTCCGGTTCGGTCGTTTATATGAACCAGTTGGGAGAGTATTCCGGGCTGGAGCAGGATAGCATTGTCGGCTGCAACTCCGAGATCCCGACGGCGGATGCGGTGATTTGCAATAATTGCATCAACTCGCATTTGTACGACATCGCCGTTTCCGGGGCAGGAGACAATAACGCTATTACTTATAAGTCCAGCGCCGGAGGCTTCGACAACATTGAAGGCAATTTGATCCAGCGAATCACGGTGAACAATACCGGCGACTACAACGGATTGTGCGGCGTGAATTTCGCTGCGGTTCCATACGCGGGCCATTCGACTTTCAATCAGATTCATGCCGAGGGATTCAACTACGCGCTGTGCGTTGGCTCAGGGATGGAAGTCCAAGGCTCAGGAATCGACACTACAGGGCTCGTAACCAATACCGACCTGTGGATCGCGAACGGAGGCTACGCTACGGTGAGCGGAATCCACGACCTCGGCAAAGTTACCTATCTCGTGCAGGATCTGAATTTTTCGCAACCTATTCCGAAGACCAGCTTTAGGGTTGGCGGAGGCTTTGGATACCTTAGCTTCTATTCGACCGGGCCAGTGGTAATTCAGGGCAGCGCCCTGTAATGGCGGCGTGGACGGATA
Organism: Acidobacteriaceae bacterium; assembly: GCA_030040395.1. Classification (GTDB taxonomy): domain Bacteria; phylum Acidobacteriota; class Terriglobia; order Terriglobales; family Acidobacteriaceae; genus Telmatobacter. Next base: position 2,660 of record JASHTU010000297.1, on the reverse strand, counting down.
CCGCGGCAAGTAAATAACCGCTTTTCTGGTCACTGTTCCGGTCCTTGTTTCAAAAAAATGGGCGGCAGAGCTTTACGCGCCTGCCGCCGTGCTTTCCTGCGCGATCTTGAAATTGCAATCGTCCTGCCAAGAAACTTGGCCCAACCGGATCTCCCGCCTGCTTCTAATTGATCCTTGAGCCCTCATCCCTGTCCCAATGCGTTCACTTCGCCGTCCGATACATCTCCGACCCCGCCAGCAGATACGCGCCCACCCCGTACACATAGCTCGAGGTTTCGGTAAGCGCGCCGGGAGCGGCGCCGACCGGCTGGATCGATCCCAACCGGCCGTCGGCGTACACGTGTTTCAGCAGCCCGGCCCAGGCTCTTTCCACCGCGGGCCGGTACGTGGTGCGGTCCAGGATGCCTTCGTTGACGCCATAAGCCATCGCGTAAGTGATGAAGGCGCTGCCGGAAATCTCGGGCAACGGATAGGCCCCGGGATCGAGCAGGCCGGGGCGCCAGAGGCCGTCTTCGCCCTCGATCGAGAGCATCTCGGCCGACATCTCCTTGAACTGATCCACAATCTTCGGCCGCAGAGGCGAGTCCGCCGGCGCCTCCTTGAGCACACGCACCATGCCGCCCATCACCCAACCGTTGCCGCGCGACCAGAAAATTTTTTCGCCGTTCTTTTCGTGCTTGTCCAGGTATGTGGCGTCGCGGGAATAAAGATGCTTTGTTCTGTCGTAGAGCAGGTTGGTGGTGATGGCCCATTGGCGGTCCATAAAGTCGAGGTATTTTGGGTCTCCGGTGGCCGCGGACATATCGGCAAACACGGGCGGAGCCATGAAGAGCGCGTCGCACCACCACCAGAGCGGCGTTTTGGGGTAGTCGGACTCGGGCGTCGCGATCTCGACATCCAGGCGCGCGCGCATCGGCCCCATCATGTTGGGGTCTTTGTGCAGGAAGTACTGCTCCATGTACATCTGGCCCACGGCCTGGTCATCGGCCACCGTGACGCGCGTCCCGGGCTGCCAGTGGAGCTCTTCGCCTACGCGCAACATCGCACGGCGGTATTTGTCGCCGGCCACCTGCAGCGGAACCGCCATGAAGCCGTCATAGAGCGCGGCCCAGGTCCAGTCGACTTGCGGCTCAGCGGGCAGGCGACTCAGTTGCCAGTCGGCCACCAGCTGCATCGCTTTGGCCAGGTCGCGCCGCGTCACCTTCGCGGCAAGATGCGCCGGCGGGCCTGCCTTGGCCGGCGTATCGCCCGGTGATGCGACAGGAAGCCCCTGCTCTGGGACCGGCTGCGCGGCGACGCCTGCCGCCAACAACAGCAAGCCTGCGAAAACGAGAGCCAAGATGCGCGCCGCACGTCCCATCGGCGGAACGAATTGATTCTCTCCCATGGTTCGATCCCCGGTTCAATCGAAAATCCAGCCCGCGGCGGACGTGCGCCGCGGGCGCAGAGCGTTCGGTTCGCCGTGGGACCGGTCCGGTCCAGCTTACCGCACTTGCGCAGACGCCAACCGCATAAGCCTCAAAGGAAGCAAAATGGAGGCAAGAACGCCGCGGCGCGGGAACGGGGGAGCGCACGATTTGAAGCCGGAAACACCGCCCGAAAGACCACCCGAAACACCTTCGTCGCCACGCGCCGGCGGTTGGCCTGAGGTGGTTGAGGCGGCGATCCATCCCCGCGCCCATCTGCATCGCGGCTTCGCCAGTCGCTACCTGCCCGATGCCCGTGACGTCGCGATCTACACCCCACCCGGCTACGACCGGCATCCCGGGCGCTTCTATCCCATGCTCTATCTCCACGACGGGCAAAATCTCTTTGATGGCAGACCTCGTTCCAACCCGGAGTCACCTGGCAGGTGCGCGAACACGCGGACGCGGCCGTCGAAGCCGGCGAGGCGGAGCCCTTGCTCATCGTCGGCGTCCACCACGACGGGCGCACTGGCGGCGAGGGGGAGCAATACGGTCTGTTCTTGACGCGCGAACTCATGCCGTGGACGGCTGCGCGCTACCGCGTGCTGCCCGAGCGCGAGGCCACCGCGATGGGAGGCTCCTCGCTCGGCGGCCTGGTCACGCTTTATCTGGGCCTGCGCTACGCTGAGCGATTCGGCAAACTGGCCGTGCTTTCGCCTCGCGTCTGGTGGAACAACAGAAGCATTCTCGGTTATGTGGATTCCTGCGCCTCCCGCATCGCGTCCAAGCCGCGCATCTGGCTGGACGTAGGCGCGAACGAGGGGGGCGCACTGCCGAGAACACCGAGGATCTGTCGCTCCGGCTACCAGCCTGCGGCTGGAGGAGCGGCGAAAACCTCCACTTCGAATGCATCGCCGGCGGCACACACGACGAAGCCAGTTGGGCGCGCCGCGTGCGGCCCCTGTTGCATTTTCTATTTCCGGCGCGGCAAGATGCTCGCGAACCAGACCACGGAAGGGCTTAGCCCAACTGTAACGAGACCTGCGCTCTCTGTCTCTGTTCCCTGCTCTCTAGTTCCTTCTTTGTTCCGACTGTGCCGGCCCCAGGAGGAGCTTACGGACGCGATTGCCCCGGAAACCGTTCATTGACCGTGTAGCCCGCCGGCGCCTGGAAAAGCCCGGCGTCGGGTTCGGCGCGATTGATATTCGTCAGCTCCATGGTCGTCGTGCCGAAGCGGGGATCGGTGTCGGTGCG
>JASHTU010000296.1 GCA_030040395.1 Acidobacteriaceae bacterium | reverse complement strand
GATAGTTTCCCTGTAGGCGAGCAGAACACCGGCCGGCCGGGCCTCGGAGGTCCCATCCTCACGGGCAGCGGCCTAACCTTTATCGGCGCCACGGACGATGCTCGATTCCGCGCCTTCGACACCAGAACCGGCAAGGAGATCTGGACGGTAAAGCTTCCGGGCGCCGCTGAGGCCACGCCCATCACCTATGCCGATGCCAAGGGGAAGCAGTATGTGGCAGTCGTTGCTACGGGTGGCGGCCTGATCGGCGCCCCACCCCTCAGCGACTCCGTGGTGGTCTACACGCTTCCTTAAAACGCGAAATTTAACGGCTTTTCGCGGCAAAGGCGGGAAACCGCGACTCTTCTCCCCACGCTCCCGTGGTTTCCATCTTTGAACCCCGCCATAGGGTTCAAACCATGGGGGCAGACCTGGGTGTCGCCGGCCATTTTGACTGCAAACGTGAGTCATCGGCGCCGCCGTCTTGCCGTCAACCATGGTTGGAGGTGGGAGCCTTGCTCATGGCTGCGATTGTCGCACCGCGATAAACGAAATCTGCTCGACATCCTCTGCGGTCATATCGAAATTCTGTTGCAACGTCGTTCGCGCCGGAAATTGGCCCTTGAAAAACGATCCATAGAGAGTATGGACTTGGTCCGCGTCCTTCATATCGCGCAAATAGACAGTCGAAGAGACCACATTCGAGAAATCCATACCGGCCTCCTGCAATCCATCCAGCAGGTTGCGCATGGACAAGCGCACTTGCACGCCCAGCTCCGGCGAAAAAAGTCCCAGGGCCGGAACGTACGCGTCCTTTGCTGAGAGATAAAGAGTATCTCCATAGAGGATGCCGGGACTTGCGGTTCTGCTGGGTCTCTCATTCTTAGGAAGAATCGACTTGCGTTTTGTCAGGTCGGCGCCCGCAATCGAGCTAAAGACGATGTGGTTCCCATGGGGAAGATCCACGACCTGAAACGTTCCTCGTCCCGGAGTATTTCCGAACTCGAAATACGTGGCATAAATCCTGTTCATCACACGCTCGTCAGAGCCGGTGCTGCTGAGATAGGGATTCACCCAGATAACATTCGCCATGCTCATGCCGGCCGTCTTTACAATCGTGGCCACGTTATCGAGGGCTTGTTTTACTTCTCCGGCATAATCCGCGGCAAGCTTTCCAGTCAGCGGATCGGCGCCTCCCTGTCCCGACATGTAAAGAACGTCATCCGCCTGAATTCCCGCCGGGTCGACCTGGGACCCCTGCGGCCAACCCTGCGGATGGATCACAACCCGGTGGACGGCGCTGCTCACGGCAATGCAGTTGATCTCAATATTTTCTCCGTTGGGAAGCGCCGCAACCCCCAACACCGTGCGCGCGGGCGGATCGTCGCCTATTGCCTTCCAATAGACCTTGTTCATCCCATCCATGTCCGACATGTGGGTCAGATACACGTTCATCCACACGACATTGCCAAAATCCAATCCCGCCGCGTGCAGCACGCCCTGCAGATTGCGCAGCGACTGGCTCGCCTCCTGCTCGAAATCCTTGGGCACACTGCCATCGGCATTGCGTCCATCCTGGGCGGCGACGTAGAGCGTTTGGTTGGCGAGCACGCCGGCGTTCGAGGCGGGACCAACATCCTTGCCTTCGATCTTGATGACTTTGATCGCCCCGCCGGCCTGCGCGGCGAGTTGCGCGCCGCCTGCTGCAAGCAAACAACCCAAAACCAACACTGGAAAGCGTCTTATGAATGAGTAGCTCATTTGTTCCTCCCGGAAACCTGCTCATCTTCGCGAAAAGCCCCATCCCCACCACGCGTCGGACTATAGCATCGTCGGCCATTGAAGGTGAGTGACTCCCGCTTGCCGAACTTAGCACACGCTGCGGGCTTCACGGCCTCGCCGGCTTCCAACGTCGCTCGCGCCAAGCGCTCCAATCCGATTGCAGCCATATTGTCCGCATCGAGAATGTCAACAGACCCAGTATCTCTCTATGGTTCGGAGAATCCGCTCACGCGGATTGTTTGCGCGCTTTGTGGTCACTTCGGTGATTCCAGATCTGTGATCTGACCGGGCCCTTTACAAACAGTTCTACTGTTATACCGCCAACCTCTCCTGCTCGGCCTCGACTTCAAACTCCAGCGCCTCAGGCTGCCGCATGAACCGAGGGATGTCAAAAGAGCCAACCACGCTCTAATCACTGCTCGGCTTGAGATTGAGATGGCGGCGGATTCACCAGCACCTCGCCTAGTGGTCCGCGGTCCAATCCCTCCGCATCCACCAGGTGCACTGAAACCCTGGTGGTATTGGTCGGCGCCTGTATGGTGGTCTGCAACTGCACCGGCTCGGTGGGAGTTACGGACATAAGCTTCACGGTATTGTCTTCATTGCCCCTGGGCCGGGGGTAAAGGTGCGCAACCAGATCGCCGGCATAGAACACCCCAAAGTTGCCAGAGAGTACGAGACCGGCGGGGGTTGAGGTAGCCGTAAGGGGCGTTCCAATCACGCCGGCCCAGGTCGGCGCCTTAAAATCGCTTCCCATGCGCGTTGGATACCATTGCGTATCCATCGCGTAACTCTCCCCGGGCGCGAGCTCGACCATCGGGCTGTTCACTTCCGCCTCCACGAATGGACCCTCGCGGGGCTCTGTGCTCGGGATCTTCGGGGTCGCCGGCGCACCAGGCCGCCGTTGACGCGGATCAGCTTCGCCGGAGGAATAAAAGATGATTGTCGCCTTACCAGGATACTCCGCAGTAGGATCAACATGGTGGCGTTCCACCATGGTATATCCGGTCGAACCATCCACAGCCGCCAGCCATCCCGATGGGGAGTCTATCCAGACCTCCTGCATGATGTCGTTCCAGTGCACCCGTAACGAGCCATCGCTGACCGAGTAAGCCCGGTTGGGCGAGGGACCGGTGCGCACGTGGTATCCATTCAGATAGGCGCTGCTGGGGTTGAGAGCCGTCACTCCCCAGAACTTTGTGTTGAACTGGTCTGTTCCAGGGGGATTGGAGGTGGGGTATTCGGTGATTGTCTGCTCCGACCACGTCCGCGGGTAGCCACTCATGTTCTGCATGACTACATGGAACGAGATCACCGGCGTATCCGCGCCGATGCCGATGTCGCGGATGTAGCGCTGCCCAATCTCCGGGTCGACTGGTCCGGTCAGGCGCACCGCGCACGTGGGTCCTTGCGAGAGAACTTGCAGCGTAAAAGGAGCGCCGTCCAAGTTACCCCCTCCGGACCAATGCTGCTCATCCTGATTACCCTCCGGCAGAGGCCATATCTTATCGCCACCGTAATTGTGTTCGCCATGCTCGCTGCTTTCTAGAGGAATCACCTGCCCTTGGAGCTGCGGGTTGACGTAGAGAAAATCGTGGCCCCCAAAGGTAACCTGGATGAGCCGTCCGCCGATCTGCGGAACAATCTCCAGTTTCACCCATGGGTTAGCCATCTCTTCGGCTTTCCAACCGAGATAATTTGTTGCTTGCACCGTACAGCCGGCCGTGGAAGCGGCTTGGCAAGGCACGGGCAGAACCATGAGCGGAACCACGAGCGCAAGACAGGAAGACCGCCCCAAAGAATGTTTTACGGTCATGACAAAAGACGAGTACATTGGCTACCTCACATGGAGATCGGAGCTATTGAATGAAGACAAACGCAATCCATTTCCTCTGCGAACGCGGCACATCCGCCGCGGATCACCGCGCTGCGGAACTTACCTTGGCTATGGTTCTTCAAAAGCCGCCTGGAACCGATACTTCACCCCCAGTTGCTGTACGCGCGGGTTTGTCGCTGCCGTAATCCGGCCCAAGCTGGAGCTGGTTACATTTCCACTTGGAGCGCTGAAATAGGTGTGATGAGGTTAGGTG
>JASHTU010000295.1 GCA_030040395.1 Acidobacteriaceae bacterium | reverse complement strand
ATTGCGGTTCCGATTCTGGACGCGCAGCGGCAACCGGTGGCCGCGGTCAGCGTTTCCGGCCCATCGTTCCGGGTCACGGCGCAGAAGCTGCCCTCGATCGCCAACCATCTGCTCCATTGCGTCCGGGGCATTTCGGCAGACATGGGTTACATCCCCAACCGGATGAATCGCGCAGCGCTGTCCGCATAAGCGGCGCGCGGCCGGCGCCGGATTGCGCAGCGCGCCCATGGGCAGCGCATCGCGCAGCGCCGGGTTTTTGATGTGCCGGCATACCATGTACTTTTCAGTTAACCCTCCCCCCTACCCCCTACCCCTTTCGAGGTTAAGTGGTTTGTTTGCAATCACTTGTACTAATGAGTACTGGGTCTAAATTCTTGATAATAAAAGGGTTAGATACTAAAATCCCCAATAATAAGGACTTACGGTCCATTTTCGGGCGTTTTGCCCCGCTTTCGCTGCAGACCCTGGCAGAGCCTGACTGCGAAGGGGCTGCAAATCAGGGGCAAAAAGCAGGCGGCCCGGGGGTGGCGGCCATGACCCGACCTGGCGCCGTGAGCGCGTAGATTCGTGGTTTCCCAAAATCGGGATCTCCACCCCAGCAAGCTACCCGCAGGCGGGTTCCCGCCACTCGCCGGGGACCTGGGGCGCCCAAGTTCATTGGGAGCAATTAGAAAATCACCAAGTCACGGTACTAGCCACGATTCCCGAGCCGCTCCGTCTCCGAAGAGGGAATCGCCCATTTCTGCTACCTAGAACTATTTTAGCGATTTGGCGGAAATAACCGGCAAAGATGGGAAGAACAATATTCTGCTTGGAATGAGGGGGATGGGGTTAGAGCGGGGGACGAAGGGGTTGACAAACTTGGGCGGGTGGTCAAATTTGAGGTCGCATCTGGTTTGAGATCGCGTCCGGCAGTGGCGCCAACATCCGATTCGATTCTTGCGCTTCAAATCATGTCGAGAATGACTTCCAACAAATTTCCGAGCCACTCTTTACAGCCTGTGGCGAAAGTCAAGATTTTGGAAAAGGCATTCCCTTCAGAGATTTAACTCAAACCGAAGCCATCAGGGTTTCCGACGGATCACCGCTCGCGGTTCCAGTGATGCTACGCAAGCGAGCCCAGCACTGCTTGGAATGCACCCTCAATGGGGTCTAAAGAAAGCTACAAGAAGAGCGAAATACGCTATGGAGAGAACGCCGCCGCCCGCGAACTTCCACCACTTCCGAGTCTCCGCGTTGAAGCGGAAGACCCCCGCAATCGTAGCGAAGATAAGAATGAAATGTCCGATTCCGCCAAGCGTCACCGTCATGGGTACGAGCTGCTCGACGCGCCCTGTGCGGAGCGACAACCAGAAGGCGATGGCGCCCGCCTGTATGAGGTGCGTGATGAAAAGGCTCATCCCGTTCCAAATGATCGCAATAGCAAAACCAGCTCCATATCCCCATGCGCTGTTTCGGCGCGCAAGAACGACGACAGCAACGTAGATCAGCGCCTGGACGGAGTGAAGAATTCGCAGATCGGGAACAAGAACCGCCGATAGGAGCAGCGCCAGAAGGAAAAGCGCCGCTCCTATGTAGATCCACACCTGTGTCGAACGGAGGCCATTTGGCGGCGCTTGACTCATATGCATTGATCTCACTTACGATTACGCTGGCTGATTTGTTTCCCGGCTTCGTCATATCAGGCCAAGCCGCTCTTCGACATAGCGCACGGGGGCTTTCCGCGCATCGGGCCTCGCCACAGCCAAAGCCCGAGGATGGGGATCCGAATAAGGCGGCCCGACCCTCACGCCATGAAGGAACCGCTCACAAATTCCAACTGTGGAGTGGCTCGCGCCAGACCATTCGATCAACGAATCTGTGACCTGCATCCTGTAACCAGGGTTCAGCTACCGCAGGCAATCCAGAACGCGCTAGTCGGTGAGTGCTTCGGTGATTTGCCTGAATTGACCGGTCGATGGGACCCAGCTTCCGAGGCGCCGGCCATTCACAAATTGGGCGGCAGACTCAGGATCCGCGCGTCGTGAGGAAAGAGCGATTTACTGTCTCAGGAGAGATCGGCCGCGGGAAGCCTGCTTCTGGCCGCCGGAGAATGCTTACCCCTATAATCGCACCGTGACTTTAATGTCTGCCGTCGCCGTCCCGGCAATAGCTCATAGGAATTTTGGGGGCCAGTTGCGTCGCTGGCGCACCGTTCGACGCGTCAGTCAACTGGATCTAGCACTGAATGCTGAGATCTCAACGCGCCATCTGAGCTGTCTCGAAACGGGCCGCGCACAGCCTAGCCGGGAGATGGTCCTTCGTCTCAGCGAGGCGCTGGAGGTTCCATTGCGTGAACGCAATACGCTGCTGCTCGCGGCCGGCTATGCGCCCTTGTATCTTCACCGTAGTCTCGATGCTCCAGAATTAGAAGCAGGGCGCCGCGCACTGGAGCTTATCATGGCGCAACTTGAGCCGAATCCCGTACTAGTTTTGGATCGCTATTGGAACACCTTAAAGATGAATGCTGGGGCAAAGCGCATTCTCGGTCTTTTCCCTGGCTGCGATTCCGGGACGCCACATAACGGAGTCCGCCTGGTATTCGATCCACACGGGCTACGCCCGTTCATCGAAAACTGGGAGGTGGTTGCCGCACGCATCATTCGGCGGGTGCATCGCGAAGCTGCAGACAACCCGTCTGACGAGGCGTTGAAGCGGTTCCTCGAGGAGTTGCTCAGCTATCCAAACGTGCCGAGCCGCTGGCGCATGCTCGATTGGGATGGAGTT
>JASHTU010000294.1 GCA_030040395.1 Acidobacteriaceae bacterium | reverse complement strand
CGTGAGCCAGCGAAACGGCCCCTGGCTGAAGTCGGCCTTCTTCGCAAAGCCCAGCACTTCGGTATAGAAATGCAGTGCTTTCTCCTGGTCGTCCACGTAAACGCTGGTCAGTTTGATCTTCATTTCGTTTCTCCTTGGTCACGTTCGCGGTTTGGGCCGCGTCGTTTACTCCTTGTCTTCCCTTTCGTTCGTGTTGGTCGCGCCGGGGATTGACCCATGCGTTCCCCCATCCGATCAAGGTGGCGTTCCAGTGCATCTATGTGTGCGGACCAGAACCGGCGGAACGGAGCCAGCCAGGCATCCACCTCCTGAAGTGGTTCAAGTTTTAGCCGGTAAAGACGGCGCTGAGCGTCCACCGTGGACTCCACGAAACCGGCCTCGCGCAGCACGCGCAGGTGCTTTGACACGGTCGGCTGCGGCATACCAAGTTGACGCTCGATCTCTCCCACCGACTGTTGGCTCGAAACCAGGAGGCTCAAGATCGCGCGGCGGTTCGGCTCGGCAATGATTTCGAACACCGATTCCACAATTTTTATATACTGCAAAAAGTATATACGTGTCAAGGCATATATAAAGCCAGACCGCGACCTTGCCTCGAAGCCGCCAGGCGCGAGCGAATGGGAACGAGCGCTTGCGGCGGTTCTCCAACTTACTGCCGAGTTTCGAGGGGCGCGCCAGGCGGCAAACAATTCAGATGGGGTCGCGTAACGAAATCTCCTCGAATGCACTATCTAACAGCGGTTCCATTGCCGGAAGCTCCAAAGATCGACTGTAATTCGGGCCCCTGGTGCAGGTTACGGCGATTCTCCAATGAACGTGGAGTTTCGAGGGGCGGCTCCGGTTGGGAAAAACGCCACTCAGGGTTCGGGGCTCTGCATTCCACCAAATGGAGAACCACAATGGGAGCGACTCTTATGAACTTCAATAACGTGCGGGAGAAGCTGGACAAAACCCTGGCGTTTACCGACACAACAAGCGAAGCGGTCAGCAGGTTTCTCGACGAGTTCAACGCGGCGCTGCCTACGATGAAGGCGCTGGGCTTTTCAGTCCAGGACGTTCAAGTGAGCATGGGGCTTCTTCCGGAGATCCACGCAAAGCTTATAGCCGCGGCCGCAGACATCGATGTGAAGGCGCTCGATGAACTGATCAAAAAGGGAAGCGAGAAAAAAACGCTGGTCGCAGTCCTGAAGGGACTGGAGACGGCTTACAATGTCAGGAATCAGTTGGGCGGCCTGGGATTGAGCGGCATCGAGATCGACGTGAAGCTCGGTATTCCTCCTAGCGTTGGTATTGGATTTTTCAAGCCCGCCTCCGTTCCCATTCCAACCCCAGCCGCGGCGACGATCGCCTAGCTTTCGAAACGATCGGTCCTGTCTTCATGCTCATGAGTGGGGCGGGGGTTCGCGCAAAAGGAAGTCGAAGTCGCAACCTTGATCTGCCTGCAAGACGGCTCGATCAAAGAGCTTGGCGTAGCCGCGTGTGGGCCGCGGGCGCGGCGGCATTTGGCGCCAGGCGGCGAGACGGCGGGCGAGCTCGTCGTCGTCGATGAGCAGATCGATGCGGCGCTCTTCCACGTCCAGCCGGATGCGATCGCCTGTCTGGACCACGGCGAGCGGCCCGCCCACAGCCGCTTCGGGCGCGATATGCAAGACAATCGTGCCGAAGGCGGTGCCGCTCATGCGCGCATCGGAGATGCGCACCATGTCTTTGACGCCCTGGCGCGCGAGCTTCATGGGGATGGGCAGATAGCCGGCTTCGGGCATGCCTGGCGCGCCCTTGGGCCCTGTATTGCGCAAAACCAGAACGTCGTCGGCATGCACGTCCAGATCCGTTCTATCGATGCGCGCCGCCATATCTTCAGCGGAGTCGAAGACCACCGCTCGCCCTGCGTGCTGCATGAGTTCCGGCGAAGCGGCGGATTGCTTGATGACCGCGCCGCGCGGGGCCAGATTGCCATGGAGCACAGCCATCGCGCCCATTGGTTTGAGCGGATTGGCCAGGGTGCGGATCACGTCTTGATTCGGCACGGCCTCCGCCCCGGCGATGGCGTCGGCGATGGTCCCGCCTGCGACACTGGGGGCGGTTAGATCGAGGAGATCGCGCAGCTCGCGCATCAGGGCGGGCAGCCCTCCAGCGGCGTGAAAGTGTTCCATGTAGTGGCTGCCGGAGGGCTTGAGGTTGAGCAGAACGGGGATTTCTCGGCCCAAGCGGTCGAAAAGTTCGAGGTCGAAGGCAACGCTGGCGCGGCCGGCAATGGCGGTGAGGTGAATGAGGCCGTTGGTGGACCCGCCGATGGCCTGCAGCACCACCATGGCGTTCCGCACCGATGCGCCGGTAATGAGCCTTCCGGGCGTGGGCGAGCCGCTTGCGGCCATTTCAGCGGCGCGCTGGCCGCTGGCCTCGGCGATGCGGCGGCGATCGGCGTGGGTTGCGGGCGCGGTGGCGCTCATGGGCAGGGCCAGGCCAAGGGTCTCGATGACGCAGGCCATGGTGCTCGCCGTTCCCATCACCCCGCACGTGCCCACGGTGGGTGCAAGCCGACCGCTCACGACGTCGATTTCCGTTTCGCCGAGGTCGCCGGCCCGGAACTGCGCCCATAGCCGCCGGCAGTCCGTGCAGGCGCCGATAACTTCACCACGATAATGACCAACCGACATGGGCCCCGTGGCAACCACAATGGCGGGTAGGTCGACGCTGGCCGCGGCCATCACCTGGGCGGGCAGCGTCTTGTCGCAGCCGCCGATCAGCACCACCGCGTCCATGGCCTGGGCGCGGATCATCTCTTCAGTGTCCATCGCCATCAGGTTGCGCAGATACATGGAAGTGGGGTAAGCAAAGCTTTCGTGGATGGAGATAGTGGGAAAGACCATAGGCAGCCCGCCGGCGAGCAAGGCACCGCGCTTGGCGCTCTCGACGAGGTCCGCCATGTTGCCGTGGCAGGGGTTGTAATCGCTCGCGGTATTGGTGATCCCGACAATGGGACGGTCGAGTGCGTCGTCGGAGTAGCCCAAGGCCTTGATGAATGCCTTGCGATGGAACAGAGAAAAAGCTGCGTCGCCGTAGCTGGTGAGACCTTTGCGCAAGCCTGTGGTCATAACAGCTCTTGCCACTTTAGTGGTCGCCTCAAATGGATTATTGATTGACCAGTTTCGCCGGAACCAGCGTGATAATCAGGGCAACCAATTCCAGTTATACGCCGCGTTGTGCGACGCCGGCTCGTCGAGAAGCATCTGGATAGCTTGCTGGTACGTGATATCGGAGGGCACGGGGTGGAAGTCCGTTGAAATTTGGCTGGTCGAGAAATCCACGCTCTTGATCATCAGGATTTTCCCGGTCAGACGTAGGCGGAGCGAAGTCGATTCCCAATGGTGCGCGTCCTCATCGCCCACGTCCGCGTTTTCTTCGAGGATGCTGCCGCCACGATACAACCTGCCCAGTACGCCCCACCCAAAATTCACGTCCGAAATGAGGTGGGCGTCGATCTTGACAATGCGCAGTTGCGCTTGATCGACCCACAACTCCCCAACCATGCCGTGAAAAACCTCGCCCTCGCGGTCAGGGGGAACAAAGTTCGGATTGGGTTTGAAGCCCAACCGGTAGCATGGGCCGTTCGGCCCCTGAACCGTTCCTTCGTCGGTGTAGAGAAACGCCTGGGGCAACATGCGCACCAATTCGTCTTCACGGCTGTCGTTTTGGCGCTCCTTCCTGTAGCGTTGCAGTTGAATTTGCGGATTCGCCAACAGATTCTTGAGCCGGGCGACTTCCGCGGCATTTTCCGTCTCGGTCAGCGGACGGCTTCCCTTTTCGACCAGCCGCGCAACGGCGCCCTCATTGGTCTCGACGACCAGCTTCACATCGCTTCCTTTCGAGTCCTGGTCAAAAAACCGATAGCGGTAAAAGCGAGGCGCGCTGCTATGGTGCATTTCGTTCCAGGATGCATCGCGGACAATCGTCGGAGCGTCCGGAGCAGACCCCGGAGGCTGGCCGGCGCTTGCCGGGCCGCCGGCGGCCGGCAGCAGCAGCCCGGCCAGGCTCGCAATGCAGAGCCGCACCCACGATTTTTGAATGAGAATCGGAGCGCAGGTGAACAAGCGAAGACCTGAAGCGGCGCGGCGGCCTGTCGAGCCCTTCCAGATTTGCCAGTGTTCCCGGATGACGTCCATTTCCCTTTTCCTAGTATGTCACATTGGACCGCTCAGCCGGAAAAACGTATTCAGGCCGCGGTCGAATGCACCTGTCCGCAAAGCCGCTCCCATTTTAACGACAGTCTTGCGTCACCTTTGCAGACCAGGATCGCAGCCTTTCCCGAGGGCGCGGGTCCGATGACGCGCTCGTCGCCTTGGCGCGGCGCCATCGCTCCATGCGACGAATGTTGGGCCGGGTTCAAGGCGCGGGTATGAGACCCGTGCCGCGCCAGCTATTGCCGTTATGGCGTTCGATGGTGGCCTTCTGCACTCCCGCGGTCATAAACCAATCCACGACTTCTTCGCGGCTGTGGTAGTAGGCGGTGGGCGCCACGAGCTGGTCGAACACGTTCCAGAAATTTTCGGCAAAGGTGTAGTCGGAAATGGAGCAGAGATAGTCCGAGTAGGGCAGATAGCGTTTCAAGGCGGGCCGCGTTTTGGCGGGAGCGTAAAGCAGCTTAAGGCCGGCGTAGAGCAGCATTGCAGGCAGGAGGCAAAGGCAACGGGTGATTGGCTTGGGCAGCCGCGAGGTAATGTTCTTGCGCACCGGATCGACGAAGCGCTCGATCCAGCCGTTGCCTTCCTTGCCATAGACCCAGGCAGAGATGCGACCGCCCGGTTGCACATGCCGCGTAATCGCAAGGAAGCCTGCCTTCGGAACGGGAAGGTGATGGATGACGCCGATGCTGTAAACCAGCGTAAAGGGATTGCGGAAGGGAAGCTCCAGAATGTCGGCCTGCACCACGTGCACATTGGGCAAGTCGCGGGTGTTCTTGAAGGCGGCTTCCACTGCGAAGGAAAGGTCCACGCCGACCACGGCGCGCGCGCCAAACTGGGAGGCGAGATAAATGTGCCGGCCCTTTCCGCAGCCCGCATCGAGCACCACCTGGTCCTTGAATTCTTCCGGAGTCAGTGGTGAAATCCAGGCCAGAAACTCCTTTTTGTCGGCTTCGGTGAGTCGCGAGTAGTGCGTCCACTCATAGCCGAAGGCCGCCGCCGTGGCTTGCTTCTCGCCATTGAGGCCCTCACTCAAAAAACGCGGAATTCCGCGGACCACCGGATAGCGGCTGGCGCACCCATCGCACGTCAGCGTGCCCGTCATCACTTCCGCGCCCTCAATCTCCTCGCTCGCCAAGCTGAATCCGCTACGGCAGTGGGGGCAAACCAGAAGAGATAAAAGAGACGTCTTCAATCGGATCTCCGCGTGACCGCTACCTCGGTGGCG
>JASHTU010000024.1 GCA_030040395.1 Acidobacteriaceae bacterium | reverse complement strand
TCGAGAAACACGCGGCGCACCATGAGCATCGGCAACAGGAGCGTGAAGCCCGCGTAGAAGAGACCGGTGAAGGCGACCTTGGCGAGGCTGTAGGGCAGAAATCCCATCCTAGTGTGGATCTTGTTGAAAAAGTCCATCTCGCCTTTCTGGTAAAAGTTGCGCAAGGCGGCGTACCGGTAGTGCGGCGCGGGTCGCGCATGCTGCCACATGTAGTACGGCGCCATAGCGTATTGCGCACGGTCCGCGGTGTACGGAAGGGTTGTGGCTTTGCCAAAGGCTTTCAGGTCGTAATAACTCAACCACGAGAGAGCAACGAAGACCACGACGAGCGCCGCCGCGGCAAGACGCACGGCCGCGGCGGCGTCCGGCCGGTTCGCGCCCTTCCAGAGCCATCGGCCCAACACGATTCCGACCGGAAGACAAAGCAGGATTCCCTCATAAGGGCGCGTGAGGGCAAGGATTGCTACGCCGACGCCTATCAGCACTGCGTAGAGAATCCGCGGCCGCTTCATCAGACGCGGCAGAGCTCCGAGCATCAACGCCCCACCGAGCGCAGCCAGCGAGCCGCCGGTGTGGTAGGTGTTGATCCAGTCGCTCAAGAGGCCGAGGCGGATCACCGCAATGAAGCCTCCGGCGAGCGCCCACCCAGGCGGCAGCCAAGCCTGCAGCATCCAGGTGAGGGCGGCACACATCAGCGCGTCCATGGCCAGCAGGGCGAACCACGGATGACCGAAAAGCGCTATTCCAGCGGCCAGCAGTAGTCCCTGCCCGGGAAAGTACATCGATTGGTACGTGGGCAGCATGGTGATGTGAATGCTTTCGAAGTGCGTCCACATCGCGGGCGTAGGATTGGTGAGGCAGCCATGGACAAAGGTCCGGGCGGCAAGAAGGAAGCTGAAGTCGTCAGGAACAAAGGGAAGGGGAACGGGAAAGAGGGGCAGAATCGCCAGCCGCAGAACGAGGACGCTGAGGCCCACGGTTGCCGCCGCCAGCCCTTTGCGGTGCGCCAGGCGGGCGAAGGCCTTCTCGATGCGGGCGAACCAGCCGGCGCCCAGCTGCGGCCAGGCAAAGGCCGCCGCGAAAGTAATCGCCGTCAAGCCGCATTCGATAATCAGCAGCGAGGGATTAGGCTTATTGGCGGAAGGCAGCAGCATGGCGGTCCCAAGGCAAGAATGCGAATCCGGTCGAAACTGAACAAAAAAGCTTGCGGCCGCCGCATGGTTCAGCGGCTGGAAAAAACGCAAGGGAGAGCTGGACCGGCGACTGGGGGCTTTCACTGGCCGATCTCTCCCGCGAGAGACAAGAAACTTCTAGATGCGCTTTCCCCGACGGGTTTGTCGGAGAGCGGCGTGCACGTCGTCCGCGGCTATGCGAGCGAAGTGCTGATGTTCGTAAAGACTTGCGTGATGGCGCCGGCAAGACTGGTCGTGGCGGCGACGGCAGCCAGAGAAATCAGGCTGATCAACAGCGCATACTCGACCAGATCTTGACCCTCGTCACCGAGCAGCAGGTTCTGGGATTTCACGTACAGTTTCAGCAAAGAGTCAGGCATTAAATCTCCCTTTCTGGGTTAGGGGGGAGTAGGCCTGGATTATTTTTCTCTCTCGGCCTTTTGGGCCTGGGCCGGCAAAGCCGGCGGTTACGGTAGTGGTGAGCGGTTCAGTCGCGCCGTGGAACTACGCGAGCGAAGTGCTGATGTTGGTGAAGGTGCTGACGATTGCCCCGGCAATGCCTTGAGCACACGTGATCGTCGCCAGAGTGATCAGGGTAATCAACAGTGCATATTCAATTAGATCCTGACCTTCGTCGCCGTTGAGCAGGTTCAGGAATTTCACATAGAGCTTCAAAATCAAGCTTTCCATGGAGTTTTCTCCGTCGGCGATCTTTCCGGCCAAGGCCCACATCGTTTAGCAGTGCAGGTACGCGCGTCGCACGGATTGAGGCTTTGAGATCTTGTGAAACGGCGCTCAGGCGATGCAACTCCGCCTGATGGCAAGAGGTGAATGTCGACCTTTGCCGGGAGAGAACGGCGGGCATCGAAACTGACGCCTATCTCTCCCGCAAAGAGCTGAGGTTCTGGGTGCGCGGTTCTGACGTACGGTGGAACTACGCGAGCGAAGTGCTGATCTTGCTGAAGACGCTGGTGATGGCGCCGGCGAGACTGCCAGCGGCCGCGATCGCTGCCAGAGAAATCAGGCTGATCAGAAGGGCATACTCGACCAGATCCTGACCTTCCTCGCTATTCAGGAGGTTCTGGGACTTCGTGTACAGGTTCAGAAGCATCGTGTTCATCAGGTTTTTTCTCCATTTCGGATTTTTTCCCAGCCTCAGCCGGGCACCCTTAAGAATGCATGTGGTGTGCCAATCCGGGACGTCCGCTTTTTCCATGTAGAATCAACAACTTAACGAAAAATGACAAGCGCCGGCTGTATACGCGTGTTTACAGGCCGCGGGGCAAGGAACCGCTCTGTATACATGACCCGAAAGAGGAATTAAAAAGCGCGGCGGAGAGCGAAATCCGCGGCGTTGGGGCAAGTAGAATAGCTTCAATGGCAAGCACCCTGAACCTTGGCGCGGCTCCCAGCCGCCACGATTTTGCCGAGTTGTCGATCGCGGTGGTGGCGGGGCTTGCCCTTGCGGTGACGGCGATCTTTCTATTCGCGGTGCCGCTGGCCGGGAAGATGACCGGTTCGCGGGACTTTGTGGCCTACTGGGCGACGGGCCAACAGCTCGTGCACCACGCGAATCCGTATGACCACGACGCCGTGGGCCGCCTGGAGCACTCCGTGGGTCTGACGGTGCAAGGCGTGCTGCTGATGCGCAACCCGCCGTGGGCGCTGCCGCTGGCCTATCCTCTCGGGTTTCTGGGGCTGCGCATGGCAGCGATTCTGTGGTCGCTCCTATTGGTTGCTTGCCTGCTGGTTTCAGTCGCGCTGGTGCGCGCGATGCACGGTTCTCCGCCGGGCGTGATTCACTGGCTCGGCCTCGCATTCACGCCGGCGCTGATCTGCCTGACCATGGGCCAGACTTCGCTGTTTGCGCTGCTTGGATTGGTTTTGTTTTTGCGCTATCACAGCGTGCGGCCGTTCCTGGCGGGCGCCTCCATGTGGCTGTGCGCGCTCAAGCCGCACCTGTTTCTTCCCTTTGCCGCGGCGCTGGCGGTATGGATCGTAGTCTCGCGCAGCTACAAGGTTGTGGCGGGCGCAGTTACGGCGCTGGCCGCAAGCTGCGTGATCGCTACCCTCATCGATCCGGCATCATGGGCCGCGTATACGCGGATGATGAGGGCGCCGAATATCGAGAAGGAATTCATTCCCTGCCTGAGCGACGCGTTGCGCATCTGGATTTGGCCGCAGGCCACATGGCTGCAGTTTCTGCCCGCGGCGCTCGGCTGCCTTTGGGCGGTATGGTATTTCTGGACCCGGCGCAGGACATGGAATTGGGCGAGGAACGGCAGCCCGCTGGTGCTGGCGTCGATCGTTGCCGCGCCTTACTGCTTTCTCTACGATCAGGGCCTGGCCATTCCCGCGCTGCTCGACGGCGCGTACTCTACACGGGCGCGTTGGCTGCTCACCGCGCTCGCTGTGGTTCTCCTCGCTATTGATGTAGAAGTTTGCAGTGTGGAGATTGTCTCCCCGCTCTACCTCTGGACCGCGCCGCTATGGCTTGGCTGGTTTCTGCTGGCCCGCGCCTATTCGAGGGATGCCGCAGTCGCCGCGCCTCAGTCCGTTGCGCTGTGACGAGCTGAAACGATGGTTGGCGCCGCCGCTCGGCGGTCGTGCTTTACAGCGAAACAGCTCCGGAACCGCCGCGAGGACACCAACGAAGGGCGATGGTCCCGCTTCAGGGCGATGGATAAACCGCGTTGACGGTTAAGGAACGTGCTGCCGTGTTCCAGTTCAAGCAGCGGGCGCGGGAACGACTTCGACGATGTCTCCGCGTTGGGTTTGGGTGGCGCGGATGGCGCCGGCCGGAAGCTCAAGCACCGAGCGCGCCATGAGACAGGCCGAAATCCGCCAGGGGCCAACGCCGGCGCACAATTTTCGAACCCGGTTTTTGCGGTCAAGGTACACGAGGTCGATGGGGAAGCGCATGAAGAAGGTGTGGACCGATTCGCAGGGAACGATCCACAAACCCTCACCGGAAGCGAGATTCTCCCGGCCCAAGAGACCTTTGCGGCGGGCCGTACCGGAGCCGGCAACTTCAAGCTTCGCGGCAAGGATGGCGCCGCGGGTGTGGTTCAGAGCCCGCAGCCGGGCCGGCGGCGCTGCAGCCCGGTGCGAGGAGGAATGTTCACGGAGAATCCGTGCGATCGATTGGAGAAGGTTCATCCGATTAGTCTATTGCGGCGCCGCTGCGGGAACCGGAGTAGCCGCCGCGCCGCCCCCCATGGTTGAGCTGGCGCCAAAGACGCCTGTTGTGGACTGGATGACCAGAGGGCTCTCTGGCTTCATGCTGTCGATCAGCGTCTCAATGGGGATGGTTGCCGGAGCTGGAGGCATTGTATTGGCGGCTGTCTTCGCGTCCGGCGTATGCATGGGAATGTTGGAGTTGGGCGGCATGTGGGCGACCGGATATTTGAGCTCCGGCATGGGGCTGTTCGCCGGGATAGGAGCGACGATCTCCGGGGTCACAACGACGATGAGCTCGGTGTTGTTTTTGGTTCTCGCAATGGATTGGAAGAATTTGCCCAGGATGGGGATGTCGCCGAGGAAGGGAATTTTTTCGAACGTTTGGGTTTCGGTATTGTTGAGCAGGCCGCCGATGACGAAGCTCTGGCCGTCGGCCAGCTCGATCTCAGTATTCACATTGCGCGAGGTTATGCCCGGCACCTCGAATCCGGAGATCTGCACTTCATTGGTGTAGTCGAGGGAGCTGACCTCGGGCGCCACCTGGAGCCGGATGGTGTTGCGCGGCGTAATGGTGGGAATGAAGTTGAGACGGATGCCGTACTCCTTGAACTGGATGGTCACCGCCGTCGAGCCGCCCGTCGAGGTTCCCTGCACAACGGGATAAGGGAATTCTCCGCCGGCGAGGAAACTGGCTTCTTTTCCATTCGCGGCGAGGAGGTTGGGCTCGGCGAGCACTTGCACCACCCCTCGGGTTTCAAGCGCTTCAAGAGTTGCGCCGGCATTGAGGCCGGGGAAAAAGGCAAGCAAGTTCAGGTCATTGGAAAGAGTAGCCTGGGCGGCCAACGAGCTGATGGCTCCTTGATTGGCTTGGCCGCCGTTGGAGATGCTGGGCGGGCTGAATTGTCCGGTTGACACGCCGCCAATAGCGTTGCCGAGGCTGAGATTGAAGAAGTTGATGCCGAGTTGTTTTTCGAGGGTGCGGTCGACGCTGGCGAAACGCACCTTGAGCAGAATCTGCGGATCCGACGAGGGCACGTCCACATTAAGGAGATTGACAACCTTGCCGGCGGTGGCGGCGATCTTGACCGCCCGCTCCGAACTGGAGAGGTCTTTCACAGTGCCGCGCAGAAAGATGTTGCTGTTGTCGAGGCTTACGGTGATGGTCTGGCCGGGCAGCGCAGCGCGCAACTCGCGGCGCACCGCGGCCAGGTCATCGTCGGCCGCGGCCGGGCTGGACCGCACCGTAACGTTGAAGAACTGGCGGCCGCCGCGGCTGTCCCAGATGATCAGGCTGGTCTCACCGACGGTCTTGCCGTCAACCATAACCTCAGTGGGACTGACAGCCGTGGCCTCGGCGAAATCACCCAAGCCGACAGCGACGCGTGCGATGGGGCGTGCGGTATCGACGAGGACGGTTTTGCCCACGGTGACGTAGAGCTCGTTGGCCGAGTCCTGGAAGTCGGCTCCGGCGGGTCGCGAAGCGCCTTGCGCAGCCTGGGCAGAGGGCCCGGCCCAGGCGCACAGCAGCAGCGCGCAGATATATGGGAAGAAAATGCCAATCTTAGTTTTCAATGCCGTCCCTCAATTCTGTCCATCTGACGCATAGAATTTTTCCTGGCTGGTGTGCGACCCGTTGATGACTTCAATGGAAAACGCGCGCGGCGCGGGCCTGGAGGTCCTCCGCGCCACTTCAACCGGATGGGGCGCGGAAGCAACCGCGCCGGAGAACAAGGCGCCCATCGCGGTAGCGGGCACGTCGCCGACTTTGGTGTCGAGCGGGTTGCGCAGCACAAGCTGAATCTTCAACTGATTGGTGGCCAGGCTCAGTTTCTCCGCCTGTTCCGGGTTCACCAGCAGGTTGACTACTTGCACCTGCTGCGGCTTGCCCTCGGCGTCTTTTTGAATATCCGTGCCGGCCGAGAGAACCTGGATATTCTGCAAAATGGTTTTGGTGACGACGCCGTCGACGGACGCTGCCGCTCCGGGGGGATTTCCGGAAACGAGAACGTCAACGCGCATGCCGGGGGTGACGAACCCGGCGACGCCGACCACGTCATCCACTTTGACGGCGCAGGCCCTCATGCCCTGGGGGATGGTGGCCGCGAGTCCTCCGCCGGAGCCGCGGGGCGCGAGCAATCCGTCCAAAATCGGCTCACCCTTGTAGATATCCGCGACGACGCCACGGCCCACGGCGTCACTGGACTTAAGAATGGCTCCGGTTGGAACGGAGCCCACGATGGCCACGGTAGTCAAGTTGGCAGGGGTCAGGACGGAGCCGATCTTCAGGTCCTGGGCGGCCGCAACGACGCTGACGGTGGGCTGCGGCCGCGCGGCAACCAAGCGGATGTTTACGATTCGATACACCAAAAACGCGCACCCACCGGCAATCAAGCAAGCGATGGCGAGAATGGTAGCTAATCTCCGACTCATTTTTTGTTCCGTCTCAAACCGGCCTTGCCGGTTCGCCTTTCCGCGCCGTTCCGCGCGCTGCTTCGAGGGACCGCGCAGGATGCGCACAC
This sequence comes from Acidobacteriaceae bacterium, assembly GCA_030040395.1. Taxonomy (GTDB): domain Bacteria; phylum Acidobacteriota; class Terriglobia; order Terriglobales; family Acidobacteriaceae; genus Telmatobacter. The sequence continues at coordinate 3,790 of JASHTU010000024.1, read as the reverse complement.
TGTCTCGGTTTTGGGGTGGTCATTCACGCCACCACCGCCGTTCATGGCCCCGGCGGCTTACAAACGTGCGATAGGCCTGAAAAGTGTGCGCGGGGCTGCAGTGTATTGTTTTCGATGTTATCGCGCGACGTTCGATTGAGGCATTACCCGAATGTGTCAAGTGACTCATAGAGCCATCACACAAAAGTTGGCGGCACGCGATTCGATATGCAGTTAGAATGGTGGTTAGGAGCGGATGCGTGAGGGAGGGGTCAATGGGCTCATGAAGTCTTCCTCCACAGTCACGCTTTTCGCCGAGCACCCGGACCCGAGCCGCCGTCCCGCCACGCTTCTGGCTTCGGCGCTGATTCATGTCGCGGTGACCGCCGTGGTTTCGTTCGGCATTCTGTACATTCCCCCCATCGACTACCACGTCAGCGAGCGGTACATGGTCCGTCATCTCGATCTCAAGACGCCGGACCAGCAAATGCATCGCAAGGACTCCAACAAGGAGGACCAAGCGGGTCTTCGCATGATGGCGCGCGCGCTCGCGGTGGGCAGCTCCTCCACGACGCGTCCGGCCGTCCTCGAGCAACGGGTGAAGGCAGCGCCGTCCCGCCAAACTCTGGTGCAGCCCGACTTGGCTGCGCGGCTCGCCCGGGCCGAAAATATCCCGATTCCCGAAGTCCTGATCTGGACGCCGGGCAAGACGATCGTGAAGACCATCGTTCCGCCGCAGTCTGCGAAATCCGCAGCCGCTCCTGTCAGGCCGTCGCTGGAAGCGCCGAACCAGGAGATCGATCTGACCGATGTAGAGATCGCCGCAGCGCCGTTGCCCAACGAGAAGCTGCACATCCTGGCCGGCACAACGACTCCGGTAGCAGGCCCGGGCTCCCAACTGGCGCAGACGCCTCCGGCATCCATCTCGCAAATCGACGCGCAGCCCACACCCGCGGCGGTGATGTCGCTTTCCGATTTGCGCATGAAGAACGGAACTATCACCCTGCCCCCCGTCGAGGAAAGCGCGGCGGCAAGCTCCAGTGGCGCGCTTGCCGCCGGCAAGGCGCAGCCCGATTCGGTGGCCGAAAACAGTAGTTCCTCTTTGAAGGCGGGCGATTTGGAGAGTGGTGGCGAGAGCGTAGCACCAGGCGCGTCTAATGGGACGGCCACGGCGCGCTCCGCCGCATCCGCAAACCAGCCGGGGAACGGGGTTTTGGTTGCTGACGCCAGCTCCGGAATCAGCCAGGGGGAGGGGGTCAGCAGCTCCGCCACCGAAATCACATGGCCCAAGAACGGCTCGTTTGGCGCCGTGGTGGTGGGCGACTCGATCGGAGACCAATTCCCCGAGGCGGCCGCAGTGTGGAGCGGCCGGATGGCCTACACCGTTTATTTGCACGTGGGGCTGGCTCGGAGCTGGATCCTTCAATACTCTTTGCCGCGGTCCGCTGACGCCGGCGCGGACGGAGCGGTTGCCGGACTCGAAGCTCCCTGGCCGTACGAGATTGTGCGGCCCAATCTCGCTCCTGGTTCGATCAACGCGGACGCGCTGATGGTGCATGGATTCGTCGACCGGGCGGGACGGTTCGAGACGCTGAGCGTCGTCTTCCCGCAGGATTTCCCGCAGGCCCAGTTCGTGCTGAAATGCCTGGAGCGGTGGCAATTCCGGCCGGCCAGCGAGAATGGCCAGATCGCCAGAGTGGAAGTGCTGCTGATTGTCCCCGAGGAACTCGAATAGGACCTGCCAGGCCGCCTCCGCGGCGCGATGCGGACGCATGGCGCAGATCCGTTGATTCGAGTTGGCGTTCGCGAATTTCAAAAGCGGTCCTAACTTTCTCCATGCGGGGTCAAACTCGCACTTTTTCCCGGTCGATCAAGGCTCGCCCCGTCCAGGAAGCAGGCAGCGGATTGAACCTGTGGTTTGGCTCCTTCGTCCTGGGAAGGAGCAGTTCCCTCTTGCGCCGGGGAACCTCGGCGGTTATGCGCCTACGTGGTGCCGTTGGGAATCAGAATCGGGGTGGTGAGATTGGCATTGATCGCGGTGAAGATCGCGGTCAGCGTGGTCAGGTTCGCGTTGCTGGGAACGGTTGCCTTACAACCGTCGCCGTCGTCGGAGTAGAAATTCACCGCTGCCGAGGCCATCGCCGCAATCGCCTGGCAGGGGCTGTCGCCGGGGGCCCAGCTTCCCCCGTTCGTGGTCACGGTGGCGCTGTAGGATGAATCCGTGGTGCAGCCCGAGGTCTCGGAGCCATAGCCGATGGTGTAGACCGTCGTTCCCGCATTTGCGGCCGCCTGCGCGGCAAGCACCGCTTGCCCGCATTCACCCACTGCGGAAGGATAGGTAGGACTGGTCGGATTGTTGGCCGGGATACCGTTTAAGCCGTTGGCCGAAGACGGCTGCAGGTCGCTGGTCGAGCTGATGTACGTGTATGTTGTGGTGGGATGACTGCCGCCGGTGGTGGTGCTGCTGTACACGTAGGTGCCCGAGCTGCTAGTGGAAACAGTGGCCGTGGCGTTGCCGTCCGAAAGGATAATCATTGCGTTTTTCGAGCCGGGATTCGCGGTCTGCTGCGCGATCAAGTCCGACTGCGCCTGGTAGATCACCTGGGCGTAATAGGTGCCCGCACCACCTATTGGGTCGATGCCGGCACAACTCGTGCCGGAGTAGCCGGTCGCCGCCACGATGTTCGCGCCGGTGCTGAGACTGGTCGCAGCGTCGGTGGTCCGGTAATCGTTCTCGTAGGGGACGATTTGATAGGTGTACGAGCTGCTGAGGGTTGGAACCACGTAATAGCCGTGTTGCACGCCGGTCGGCGAGCCCCCGGAGCAGTAGTCATAGGACTCCGTCGCGGTGGTCATGGGAGGAAAGATATACAGGCTCACGTCATCCACATAGGAGCTGCCGCTCGAACATGTTTGGCCGGGAGAGCACGGGTAGAGGAGGCCCAACAGGGTCTGCACGCCCTGGAGCGCGCAGGACTCCTGCGTGCCCGAACACTGGACGCCGCTATCCGGGTCGCTCATCGAGTGGGTAGCGTCCAGAACGACAGCGATGTTCCAGGCCGAGGCTGCGCCGCCGCGCATCGACGCGGTGGAGGTGGCCGAGATGTTGAAGAGACGAATGCCGAACAAGCCCGCGAACCACGACGGAACCTGGGCGGTCTGCGTGACCTGTAGGGCGTTGTAGCCGCCCGCGGCGCCGGTGGAGGTTTCGCAAGGCGCTTTGAGGGTGCTGGTCACGGTGTTCAAACACAAGAAAGTGGTTGTGATGCTAGCGTTCTGAAGCAGGGGGTTGGCGTTCTTGTTGCCGGTGACGGAGCTGTAGGCGGTTACGTTCGCTCCGGCGGTTGTGGTGTTGGGCATTCCCTGCGCCCCCGCCAACGCCGCCGCGTTGGTTGAGGCAACGAGCTTTTCATAGGCATAGTAGCCGTGGCCGGCCTCGACCGAAATACCCGCGAGACCGATAAAGGAGACAATCGAGAAGGCGAAGATCACCGCCGACTGGCCATGCTCCTGGTGAGCCATTCGGCTCCAAAACGAATTTGCGCGCCACTTCATCACAACACTCTTCCTTTCATTCCATGAGCGCCGATTCCGAGCTGGTCAAACTGCTCGAAGGGCTGAACGCCAAAATGGGGAACCACGTGTATTGATAGCTGACCTGCACCGCAGCCGGTTCGTTGGCCCCCAGGTATGCCGAGCCCGCGGTGCAGGAAAACGAACTGCCGGAAGTGGGACCGTAGATGTGCGCCGTGCCGCTCGAGTCGGTAATGGTGACGGTGTAGGTGAGCTTCGAGGCCGTCCAGCTGGGCAG
>JASHTU010000293.1 GCA_030040395.1 Acidobacteriaceae bacterium | reverse complement strand
GAGTGGCGGATATGATCTTCAGTGACGGCGGCGTCGCGTTCGGAGACGGATTGTCTCCAATCATGGAAGGGCAAGAAGCGCAGCTTAGGCGGCTGGCCGAACCAAGCCGCCATTTGCTCGGCGTAGCCGAGGAGGGTGAGCGCGGAGGCGGCCACCACGTGAAAGCTGTGGCCGAGCGCGGCCTCGCGATTGCGGATGGCAAGCAGAAAGGCGCGCGCTACATCTTCCGCATGCACGTGGTGAACGGTTTCCGTGCCGAAGTTGGGAATGAATACCTCGTCGCCCTGCATCAGCGCAGCGAAGACGGCGGTGTTGAAGTTGCTGGCGGGGTTGATGGGTGCCCAGCCCGGACCGACGAGATGGCCGGGATGAAGGACGGTGACGGGCAGTCCGGTTTCGTGCGCCTGCGCCAATAGCCAGGCTTCGATGGCGGCCTTGCGGATGCCGTAGTCTCCGAAGGGCTGGCGGGGCTGATCTTCAGTGGTGGGGACGGAGGCGCTGGGTCCGTGCACCCAGATGGTGCCGCAGTGGAGCAGATGAGTCGCGTTGCCGCGCAGCGCGTCGGCGAGTTGACGCGCGCTTGCGGGATGATAGCAGGTGAGATCGACGACGGCCTCGGTTTTGAGGTGGGCGATGCGCTGGCCGAAGGCGCCCGCCTCTTCTTCCACGGCGCGGTCGACGTAGCAATAGGCGACGGAACTCCATGCGGGATGCTCGCGGTAGGGTTGGCGGCGCCCACGGCAGACGCAGATCACTTCATGGCCGGCGTCAACGAGCATGGGTGTGAGATAACTGCCAATGTGACCCGTTCCGCCAATCACCGCTACGCGCATCTCCATCGCCTCCTTGCTTTGCATTCTGCTTATCCGGCGTCGGGCGCGCCCCCGGGGGCCAGAGAGTTTGACACCGCCGATTTCGCAAACTTATAGTAGATTTCGATTACGCAACGTGAGTTGCATATTAAGCATCATAGAGTCACTTGCGCGGGACTGCTTGAAGCATGCTGCCGATGCGGAGAACCGCGGGGATGGAGAATGGCGAGGGTGCGCGCTTCAGCTTCCAGTGTAGCTCCAACGCGGCGGGCGGGCCGCGATCCCTTCGCTTCCCGCGGGTCGTTGCTGCGTCAGGGCATGCTGCGACTGCTGGCGGTGAAGGACTCCGACATCCGCATCATGACGGTGGAGCAAAGCCGCGACGCGGTGGATAATGGCCTGCACTCCGGCGGGGCCATGTCTGCTGTGATTCCACTGGTGGCCTTGTTTTACGGGGGCGGCCTGCGCCTCGACATCGAAAACCCTACCCGCCGCGGCCAGGACATGTTCACCCTGAGCAAGGGGCACGCGGTGGCGGCGCTGGCGTCGATCTACGCGGATCTGGGCTACTTCGATTTGAGCGTGCTGAAGAACTCGCGGTCGTTCGAGAGCATTCTCAACGGGCATCCCGGGCCGGTTCTGCCCGGCGTGCAAATTGCGACCGGTCCCATGGGCCAGGGCATTGGCGTGGCGCAGGGTTTCGCTATCGCGGGCCGCGCCGAGCCCTGTTTCGATTCCTATTGCGTGACGGGCGACGGCGAGTTGCAGGAAGGCTCGGTGTGGGAAGCTGTGATGTACGCCGGCCAGAACCATCTGGACAACTTCTGCGTGTTGGTGGACCGCAATCACGGACAACTCGACATCCACACCAAGACGGTTTACCCCATGCCGGATCTTTCGGCGGTATTCCGCGCCTACGGGTGGGAAGCCGTGGACGTGGACGCCACGCAGTACGACGGAGTTCTGGCGGCGCTGGAAGGTTTTCGGCTGGGAGTGCGCAACGGCAAGCCGATGGCCATCGTCTGCCACGCGACCAAAGGCTATGGAGCCTTGACCGACTTTCTGAACAAGCACAAAGTTACGGTGCCGGATGCGCTGGGGGCGCAGGAACTGGCGATGCAGCAGGAGCGGCGCGGCAAGCGCGTCGCCCAAGCGGTGGACTTCCTGGCGCAGTTGAGTGACGACCCCGAGGAGGCCGAGGTGCGGCGGTTGCTGCTGGACGCTGCGCACGAGATGCACCTGGAGATCGGCTTCGATGGCGGCGAGGGAACGGTGCGGCCGGTTCCCGGGCCGGTGCTTACCGGACGCGTACCGCGGCGCGACAAGCGCATCCGCTACAACCCGGCGCTGCTGCCCATGATCGATCCCGCGAAAACCTATACCGCGGCGGCGATTGTGACGGGCGCCATGAAGGTGTTTGCGCTGGACAGCCGGGTGGTGTCGATCGACTCCGACCTGGCTTCGACCAGCGGCCTCGAAGCCGGCGTGGCGGCCGTGGATCAGCGCCGCGCCCTCAATGTGGGCGTGGCCGAAGCCAACATGATGCTGATCGGCGAGGCTTTTGCCGCGCTCGGCGGCAACGTTTGGGTGAGCACCTTTTGTCCGTTTTTCAACTGGCAGGTGATGCGCCGCATTGCCGTGGGCCACCAGGAACGCCTGGAGGCCATGGAAAGGGCCAATGGCTGGCTGAGCGAGGGTCACGGCCTGGACCTGACCTTTCTTGCCACCGCGGCCAACTTTGAAACGCGCACCAACGGCGCGACGCATATGGGCAACGACGACATTACAACCTTCGACGCCGTAGCCCACCTGAAGATTATTGACGTCTCATGCCCGCAGCAGTTGCTGGCCATCATGAAGTGGATCATGGAAGGCAATCGCGGCCTGGTGTACGTGCGCGTGATGCGCACCGAGGCCGCGGTGCTTTATCCCGGCGACTACGAGTTCGAGTTCGGCAAGGGATACCGCCTGCGCCAGGGCCAGGAGGAACGGGCGGTGATCATCAGCAGCGGCCGAGGCGTACACGAGGCGCTGCAGGCAGCGGCGATCCTCTCCGGACGCGGCATCGAAGCCGGCGTGGTGGACATGCCCTCAGTCGACGGCGCTATGCTGATGGAGTTGGCGGCGTCAGGCAAGATGCTAGTGTTTGCGGAACAGAATAACGGCTACCTGTGGCAGAATTTCTTGAAAACGCTGTACCGGCACGGATGCGATGGGTCGGCGGATGTTTTGCACCGGGTGGTGACGATTTCAACTCTCGACACGCGTGGCGAAGCGCAGTTCATTCATTCGGCCACTTATGAGCAGTTGATCGCCGCATTCGGTCTTACCCCAAGCGCCATCGCCGACACCGTAGCCAATAGCCTTGCCGCGCGGCGAGCATGAATGCAACTTCCCCATCCAACGAGGTTCCCATGAAGCTGCCCATTGTCGACGAGAAGAGCATTGAAGCTCTTAATCTTCCCGGCCGCGCCCTGCGCTGGGTGGTGACGAAGGAAAACACCGGCGCCAACCATTGCACCATGTGCGTGATCGAGGTGAAGCCCGGTCAGACGGTGCGGCCGGCGCACTCGCACCCCAACGGAGAAGAAGTTATTTATATCGTTCAAGGCAGCGGGAGGGTGATGATTGAGGGCGTGGTGGAACCGGTGAATGCCGGCTGCGCGGTGCTCTTTCCCCAGGGACAGATTCACATGCTGCAGAATTCGGGAAGCGAGCCGATGAAGGTGGCGTGCTTCTTCGCTCCGCCTTCCGACCTGAGCACTTATAAGTTTTTCGAAGAGATCCAATTCCCCGAATGACCCGGAAACGGCGCGAGTTGCATTGAAAGGGCCAGAAACCGTAAAGCCACTGGCTGCACATGGCGCTCACTCCGCGCATCGAGTTTGAGGACGCTGTCGTCTTCACCAGCTTGAATGACTACGAAAGCGGCGCCCACGGCCGTCGGCCGCGGCCAAATGGGGAAAGACCGCCTTGGCTCCCATCGCCACGGCCCCGGCGGTGGATAGCTGAAGCAATTCCCCGCGCGTGCTTCGATTGTCGCCTCGATCGCTGCTCATAGCGGAGAAAATGGCACAGCGCGCGCGGGCGCGAAAATGCGCAAGGCCGCGATTGCGCGTTGATTTCGACTTATTCAGGCGCAGGCCGGCGGTTATAGCGAAACCAGAGGGTGCGTCTCAGAACGAAGCAGTCAAGTCGACGCGACCTCATGGAGCCCGGGTCCCCAATGACAGGCTTTTGTCGTTAAGCTGGTGAGGAACGGCAACCTTGCGTTGATCCTCGCGGGATACAGTATCTCTGGTTTCGCGTTACGGTTCAGGTTCGAGCGACCGGAAACGCGGGCCCGATCAGCTCATGACCCATCCACCGTTGGCGTTGATGGTTTGTCCGGTGATGTAGCCGTTGGATGCCAAAAGGACCGCAATATCTGAGACCTCTTCGACGGAACCGAACCGGCCTACCGGAATATGGTTCACGCTGGCGCGGAGATTGGTGCGCGTCATGTCGGTCTCGATGAGAGCCGGAGCAATGGTGTTGACCGTGATGCCTTCGCTTGCGAGATAACGGGCGTAGTAGTGCGTGAGTCCTAACATACCGGCTTTGGACGCGGCGTAATGCGGGCCGACGACGCCGCCGATTTGCGCGGCTACAGAAGAAACATTGATAATGCGGCCCCACTTGCGCCTGCGCATTGGGGGGAGGAAGGCCTGAGTGACGAGAAAACAGGACTTGAGATTGACAGCGATCAGCTCATCCCAATCGCGCTCCGTAATCTCGTCCAAAGCCTGCGGTCGGGAAATGCCGGCGTTGTTGACGAGGATGTCGACTTCTCCCATGCGGGTTCGCGTCTCGCGGGCCAGGCGCTCCACCTCGCCGGTCACGGAAACATCGGCCTGAACGGCGATGCAGCGGTGTCCCATCTGCAAGATCTTGGCTTCGACGGCTTGCGCGTCGGTGGCGCGAGTGATGTAGTTGAGAACCACGTCTGCGCCGGCCGCGGCCATGGACAATGCAATCGCGCGGCCAATGCCTCGGCTGGCTCCAGTTACCAGAGCGACTTTCCCTTGAAGTTCATTCATATTGTTGGCGATGAGTGGAATGCGGCATGTCTGGCCGAACAAGTGCGCCGTGCTTAACAACTCAATACCGCCTCACCGTTCGTCCAGACGATGACAGATCCTACTATAACTGTTCGCGCCTCCAGGAAGCACCAGCCGAGGGGATCGGCGACAGACGGGCCCCAAGCAAGCGCAAGGTTGACTTTCGCCGCCGCTGATTGCTACGATTCGTTCGCTTTCGAAGCCAAACGGTGAAGAGGCAAGCAGTCTAAGACTAAGTCTCCGGTCGCAGTGAATTTTTTGTGTAGGTCTCGTGAGGTCCTCATCAGGAGTTTTCAATGGATTATCAGATTGACGATCAGTGTGCCTTTGTCAGCGCCGGCGCACATGGGATCGGCGAAGCCATCGCAGATCTACTGACGCAAGAAGGCGCAAAGGTGATCGTGGCCGATCGCGACGAGGAGGCGCTCAAGGAAAAATCCTACCGCTGGGCCGGCGTGGTGGCCGCTGATCTGGCCACGGCTGAAGGGGTGGATCGGGCGGTGACCGCGATGCTGGATGGATTCGGAAGAGCGCCCGATATTCTGGTTAACAATCTCGGCGTGGGAAACGCGAGCAGTTTTGAGGAACTTACAGACATCGATTGGGGCCGCAGCTTCGACATCAACCTCATGGGGACCATCCGCACCTGCCGTGCGCTGCTTCCGCGCATGGCGAAACGGGGATCGGGCGCCGTGGTCAACACCGCTTCGGACCTTGCGAAGCAGCCGGAGCCAAGCTTGATGGACTATGGCGTTTGCAAGGCGGGACTGCTGTATCTTACCAAGGCGCTGGCCAGGCAATACGTTCCCCACGTGCGCGTCAACGCGGTTTTGCCGGGCCCCATATGGTCGCAAATGTGGACGCGGCCCGGGGGCATTGTAGATCAATTGGTGGCTGCGTACGGAGTGGGGAAGGAAGAAGCGCTGCAACGGTTCCTCGCAGAGCGTTATATGCCGCTGGGCATTGGAGAACCAATCGATGTGGCGCACGCGGTGGTGTTTCTGGCCTCGCCGCTGGCGAAGTTTATCACCGGCTCGAGCATTGATATCGGGGGCACGCTGCGGGGCCTTATTTGATCCTGCGCCCTCGCGTGAGGCGATCCGGGATCATGCAGAAGAAATTGTTTCGGTGACAGATAAGCTTCAAGAGGAGCGAGAAGTGAAGATCTCCCAAGTCAGAATTGCGGAATGCGGCATTCCTTTGCCGAAGATTTTGCGATTGGGGCCGGTTGAAATCAGGACGCGAGACTACGTATTGGTCCGGATGGAGACGGACGCCGGAGTTTGCGGAGAAGCGATTGGTTATCCGCGAGGAACGCCGCTGTTTGAGACGGTGAGTGGCATGGCGCGCCGGGTTCTGGGCAAGAACCCCGCAATGCGTCGTGAAGTGATGGTCAACCTCGAGCTGTCCAATGTTCCGGCCCGCGCCGCATTGACGCGCGGCCTCAGCCTCATCGATATGGCGCTTTGGGACATCGGGTGCAAGCAGGCCGGACAGCCGCTGTATCAGCTCCTAGGAGGGTTGCGAAGCTCCGCGGACGTAACGGTAGTCGCCGGCTATTACGTTGACCAGCGCTCGATTGCCGAAGTAGTCGACGAAGTTGGCCGACTCGAGGACTCCGGTTTTCGGCGCGTCAAGATCATGCTCAAGGGCGACGATCTGGAGTTTGACGAGAGATACGCCACGGCGGTGGCTGCCAGAATGCCCGGAGGCGTAGCCGCCGATGCGCATTGGAGTTGGAATACCCTGACCGAGGCGAAAAGGACCTGCCGGGCTCTCGATGGCCTGGGGTTGAGTTTTCTGGAGGATCCTTTTGCCGCCTCCGATGTGCGTCTGACGCATGAGCTTGCCCGGAATCTGACGACACCGATTGCGGCCGGCGAAGATACGTTCGGGCCGAGGGTGGTTTCCGATCTGGTTTCGGGCATCGATATCCTGCGCGTGGATGCGACGACAGTGGGAGGAATCACGGGCGCGATGGAGGCAATCAACATTGCGGCCGCGGCCGGTAAGACCGTGTTTCCCCACGTTTTCTCTCCGATCCATGCGCACCTGGCGTGCGCCTTTCCCAATGTGGAAAGCGTGGAGTTGATCCCGACAGAGTCGGGCGCGGATCCGTTAGAGCGCATGCTCCGCAATGTTCCGGCCGCGAAGGAGGGAAAGATGGCGCCGAGCGCGGATCCGGGGGTCGGCATCTTCATCGACTGGGATGCGGTGGAGAAACTCTCGCGCCGCCACGCCATTGTCGAAGCGGAGGATTAAGACGTTTCAGCGCGGATTCATTCGGCGAACAACTCAACGAGAGGACTGCGGCTCGGGAAGGCTCTTCTTGTTGCCGGCACGGCCGGATGCGAGTTCGTTGGCGACAGCCAGGATCTGCAGCGTTTCCGCGTCGTCGGGATCGAGCGAAAGAATATCGCGCAGACGGGGAATCGCCTCCTCTGCTCTTCCCATTTTGCAGAGGAGCAATGCCGCGTTGCGCCGGAAGATGATATTCGTTACATCGATCCTGGCGGCCTGGTCGTAATCGCCCAGCGCGGCGGCAAGATCGCCCTTCTTTTCTAACTCGATGCCTTGACCGTTGAGCACTGTCGCTTTCGCTTCATTGTTCGACTCCGCCAAATTGTTGGCCAAAAGACCCTTAAGTTGCTTTTGCAGTCTTGCGGCGTTCGTCGTATCTCCCTTGGCGTTATAAATCCGGAACAACCGATAGACGGACTCGCGGTCGTTGGGATTCAAGCGAATGGCGGCTTCAAACTCGGGGATCGCCGCGTCCTGCTTGCCGTCGTCCTGATAAAGTTTGGCGAGAATGTTGTGCGCCGTCCCATTTTGAGGGTCGAGGGCCAGCGCCTTGCGAAGCGCGGCTTGGCTTTCCGGAAAGCGATTGAGGGAATAAAGCGCCTCGCCAATCGCTGCGTAAGCCTCGGCCCAATTCGGCTGAAGCTCGAGGACCTCTTGGTAGGAAGCGATCGCGTCCTGCCACTTCTTCTGGTAATAGGCGTCGCGCGCTTTCAATTTCCAAAGTTCAACAGGAGTTTCCGCTCGAGGGGCTTTGGTTGCCAGTTCCACGTCCGCCTGTTTTTCCGAGTCGGCATAACGGGCGTCGCGGGCGAGGACGAGTGCGTAGTTATAGCGAACCCCAGGCAGAGAGGGGTCGAGGCGGAGCGCATGCGACAGCATTTCGATAGCTCGATCCAGGTTATCGAAGCTCGCGGCGGCCAAGCCGGCAGACAAATAGGTGGGCGCATCGCTCGGGCGCAAGGCGATGGCCCGATCGAACTCGGCCGTGGACTCAATGGGCTTCGCCGTCATGGCGAAACAAATCCCCTTCAAAGTGTGGATTTCGCTTGAATCGGGACCGCTGAGACTGGTCTGCTGCAGCAAGGTCAAGGCGGCTTGGGGGTCCCCGGACTGAATCAATTTTCTTGCCTGATCGACAAGCGTAGACGCAGGAACGGCCTTTCGCGTCGGAGATCTTGATTGCGCCGCTCCGATCGGGGAGCATGGAATCAGGATCGTCGCACAGAGCGCCACGCGAGCAGCGAAACGAGAGCGGGTTCCTGGTTTGACCGGGCGCGTTGATCGGGGCTCGTAAAGAAGCATGGTCGCGATTCCAAGCGAGATGTCAGCATCGTTCCGCGCCTGGCGGAAGGGAAGAGTGAACTGCGGCGTGCGTTTCACAGTATAGAGCCGCAATGGCGCGTTCTTTCCGCAAAGGGCACACATGCCATTCAAACTAAAAGCCTTACAATGAGACGCCCGAAACAGCATGGGCTCCGATTCGACTTTTCTTCGGGAATTAAGGGCGACCAGTAATCATCATCTAATGATAATGATAGCATAGTGAGATATTTTCCTTGACAACGCCCACTGGAAGCTCCTATACAGAGGGGCGGACTTAGAGCAGATTTTGCCCGGAAAGCGACTGCGGTGTGAGAAGCAAGTCAAAAGGTTAACGAAAGTATCATAGTATGATGATCATGTCATATTGAGATGTTTTTCTTGACAAGTCCATTTTCTCGGACCTATAAAGGTTGCCGTTCGAAAGTACGAAGAGGAAATCGAACATAGGTACGAGAAAGTTAGAGCGAATTCATTCAAGAGGGTTCTGAAGAAGACTTCCCCACGGAGGATTAACATGCGCAACTCTTGGAGTGCTATTGCGCCGAGGCGTGTGCCTGCGCAGCGCCGGTCGTCTGGATCGGCAGGCCGATTTGGAATTGCCATTCTGGCCCTGATCTCCATTGCGGGGCTGTTCGGATTTTCCACTCTCTCACGAGCGCAGACGGCAACCGGACAATTCAACGGACACGTTTACGATCCCAACGGCGCGGTGGTGGTGGGCGCGACTGTGACTTTGCAGGACACCCAGACCGGTTTGGTGAGAACCACCCAAACCAACGGGGAAGGTTTGTATCAGTTTCCCCTGATTCCCCCGGGAGCGTACGACCTGACCGTCACGGCGACCGGTTTCCAGAAAGCGGTAAAGCCCGCCCTCCGGCTCGACGTGAATCAGTTTTCCACGCAGGACTTCAAGCTGCAGCTTGGCCAGACGACACAGACGGTGAGCGTCAATGCGACCGCGGAAATGCTGCAGGCGTCGACGGCCAACCTGGGCGCGGTGGTGGAGCAGCGGACGGTGAATAATCTGCCCCTCAACGGGAGAAGTTTTTCCGCGCTGCTGACGCTGACGCCGGGTGAGAACCCGGTGAACTACTCGCAGAACGGGAATGTTGGCTACGGCACCGGTTTCGGTTCTCCCGGTATTCCCGGGTCGACCTACGTTTTTCCCGCCACCCAAGGGCAATGGAATCGCGAAAATCTCTACTACCTCGACGGCGTCGTCAACACCGCCGCCTTCGCCAGCTCCTACGATGTCGGGCCCATCATCGATTCCATCCAGGAATTCAAAGTCTTGTCGCATGACGACCAGGCGGAGTACGGCGGCGTGTTGGGCGGGGTGGTCAATGTTGTAACCAAGTCAGGCACGAATGCGTATCATGGCTCGCTTTGGGAATATTTGCGCAACAACGCCTTCGACTCGCGGAATCCCTTTACCGACTTTAGCGGAAATACCCCCGCGCCACCGGCCCCGTTTCGTCAAAACGAGTATGGCGCGGATTTCGGCGGCCCGGTGAAGATTCCCAAGGTTTACAACGGCAGGGATAAGACGTTCTTCTTTGCGGGCTGGGAAGCTTGGCGCTATTCAAAGGCGGCGGGGGCCAGTTATATTTCGCCCACCGCAGCGGAGCTAAGCGGCGATTTCACAAATTCCTCCGTCGTCACCAGCTCGGGCCAGCCAGCGCTTCTCTACAATCCATTTCAGACCACGGGAACCGCAGGAAATTACTCGCGGCCGGAAATCGGAGCAGGCTCGGAACCCGCCAATGAGGTCGGCCACGTCATTCCACCCAGCATGATCGATGCCGGGGTTCAGACTTTCATTAAAGCCTACAGCGATACTCCGAACTTCACGCCTTTAACCGCCGGCGCGCCCAACACCATTCTGAATACCGTGGGCGTGAACACCGCCGAGGAATTCACCGGGCGCGTGGACCAGAATTTCGGAGCCAACAACACGATGTGGTTCCGCTATAGTTTCGAAGACGGCTCCAGCGACACTCCCAGTTCTCAGCACGAAAGTGGCATTTCATCTGCTGATGACAGGAACTTCGGAGGCGGGGTCACGCACGTCTTCTCGCCGCGCCTGATTTTGGATGCGACGATTGGCTACTCGGGCAGGTTCAACTCTCTGGGCACCACGACGTTCACCGGCGTTCCGTCGGGCGGGAACGCGATCTTTAGCGCCGTGCAGAACGTCTACGGGTTCCAGAATTTCGGCTATACCTCGACTTCCTCTGCTGCGCAGACGGGATTGACGATTGGTTACAACGGGATCGGCGGCAGCGGTCCTAGCGAGAATGTGAGCCACGAACTCAACTTTGCGGTCAATGTAACCTGGATGCATGGAAACCACCAGTTCCGCTACGGCTTTGAGGAACAGATTCCGGAAATGATCCAGGGCATCGACGGAAAAACCTTCGGCTCGGCCACCTTTACCTTTGCGCAAGCAGAGACGGCCGATCCGAGTAACCAGGGGGGAACAGGCAATCCGCTTGCCAGCGCGCTGATCGGCGTGCCGGACAATGGCCGCTTCCAGTCCGAAGTGAACGCCGTCCGCACCGTCGCCCCTTCGGCCTATATCGAAGACTCCTGGAAGGCGTTTCCGCGCTTGACGATCAACGCCGGCCTGCGCTGGGACGGCGAGTCGTCGCCGCATCTTTTGAATGGAACTACGGCAGGCATGCTTGATCCGAGAACCGGCAACTGGATTGTATCTGGAGGTAAGCTGCCACCACCGTGCAATCCGGCCGGCGGCGTGTATGCGCCTTGCATGCCGACGCTGGCTTCCGACCCCGCGCTCACGCCCGCCGAAGCCGCTGTGATTGCCGCCCACGTTGTTCCGGCGGCCGATCCGAACCTGGGCCCTGCCGCCATTTACACAGACTTCGGACCGCGTTTCGGTTTTGCTTACCAGCTCAGAAACAACACCGTGATCCGCGGTGGATATGGCTTGATCTACGACAACGTGACCGGCTCTATCCAGACGGTCAGAGATCGTCTGTTAGCGTGGCCTTCGAATTCCTCTTTGCCTCTCGACTTTAACGTAATTGGCGGGCCGGTCACCACCGTCGAGGACGTGATCCCGACCATCAGCGCAGCCAAGGCTCTGCCCACGGTTCCCACGCCTTTCGCGCAGTTCGGGTGGTATTACGATCCGTACTTGAAGGATCACTATTCCCAGCAGTTCAACCTCGACATTCAACAGCAACTTACCGCCAGTTTGCTGGCGTCTGTCTCCTATGTCGGGAGCCTTGACCGGCATTTGCCCATTACCGGCGTTTCGAATAACTCTCCTGTTCCGGGAGAAGCCGGCGCAGACCGGCCGTTCCCCTGGTCGGGCACTGCACTCGAAGCCACTTCCCGCGGCGAGTCGAACTTCAACGCGATGGAGGTCAGGGTGGATAAGCGGCTTACCTCCGGGCTCAATTTCGGGACCGGCTTTACGTGGTCAAAGTCCATGGACAACGGCAGCAGCGGTTATTATGGAGTTGAGAACGGACCGCAAAGTTATTCGGCCATGCAAAACTACAACGATCTCCGCGCGGATTACGGCATCTCCGGGAACAGCATTAAGCTGCTGTGGTATGGCTACGGTTTGTATCAACTGCCGTTTGGACCGGGCCAGCACTGGCTGCGAAATGGCTTGGCGTCCAATCTTATTGGCGGATGGCAAGCCAACTTAGATGCCTCGGCTCATTCCGGTGTTCCCCTAGGTTTTCCCGATGCGGGTATTGATCCGGCCAATATTGGCAATACAGGCACCTATAACTACGATCGCGCCAATGTTAGCGGAAGCCCCAAGCTGTCACATCCGACGAAGTTCGAAGCTTTCGACACGTCGGTTTTCTCCCACCCGGTCTATGAATATGGCAACTCGGGCCGAGGCATGATTACGGCCATGCCGTACGACAACTTCGATTTTTCGCTGATGAAGCAATTTCACGCTTGGGAGTCGTTGAACTTCCAGTTCCGCGGAGAATTCTTCAACGTATTCAATATTCAAAATTACGGGGCTCCCGGCACCACCTATGGCGGGACCGGGTTTGGCGTCATCAGTTCGCTGGCTCCAGGAGCAACGCCGAGGCAAATACAATTAAGCTTAAGGGCTGATTTTTAGAAGTCCAGAAATCTTCCGGGCGGCGTTGAACGCGAGAGCGTAGACGAAGAGCCGCAACGGCTGCAAAGTCCGCCGCCCGAGGTCTGAGCGCGAGTGGCCGCAATTTTCGGAAAGGAATTGTTTTGTCGCCATGCATGGACATGCTTAATTCGTCGAGAGAACCATGGAGGGGATTGAGCCCACTTATGCTTTATTTGTCGAACTCATCTGGAATGCGCTCCTTTCTAATGGATTACCGGGATAGGAATTTTGCTTTTCGGATGAGTCAGAATCTCCACCGTGATTTGGCAATTCATACAGGGGATGACAGATGAGGGCTGCCGAATCGAGTGGGACAAATCGCGCCGATGCGGAAGAACAGACGAACGGCATAGCTCTTCTTAAGGAAATGCTGCTGATTCGCGAACTGGAGCAGAGATCGCTTGACTTGAGCAATGCCACACCGCCGGAAGTGATCGGCTCGGCTCATTTTTGCGCGGGCCAAGAGGCGGTTCCGGTTGGAACTCTCGCCGGGTTAAACGCATCTGACCAAATTGTTGCCACTTATCGGGGACACGGTTGGGCTTTAGCTTCAGGTTTGCCTTTGCGCGAGGTATTTGGAGAGATATGTCACCGTCGGATGGGCTTGAACGGCGGCCGCGGTGGGTCGGCGTATATGATGGCGCCGGATCGCCGCTTCATTGGGGAAAACTCGATTGTCGGCGCGGGGGTTCCAATTGCTTGTGGCGTGGCTATGGCGAACCTGATCTCCGGCAATGGACAGGTAGTTGCTGTTTCTATTGGGGACGGAGCCTTCAATCAAGGATCGACTCACGAGGGACTGGCCTTCGCGGCCGCCCGGCGTCTGCCCGTCCTCATCGTCTGCGAGAATAATGGATGGTCGGAATATACTCCGACTAAACTTGCATTTCGAGTGGAGCGAATTGCGCAACGGGCCAACGGCTACGGGATTCCGGGAGTCACCATCAACGGCGTCGATCCCACGATCGTGCGCGATACCGTCCGCCAAGCTGCCGATCGTGTTCGGGAGGGGAACGGACCTGTCCTGATTGAGTGCCGTGTGCCGCGGCTTTGGGGACATTACAATCGTGACATCGAACATTATCGTTCGAAGGAAGACCGCGACGATTCTCGGACGCGTGATCCCATCGTCACCTTTTCCCGCAAATTGATCGCGGCGGGCGCTTTGAGCGAAGACGAATTTGAGGAAATGGGGCGCGCCGTTCGTTCGGAATTGGATCGGGCGCAAACCGAAGTTTTGCATGCGCCACGCCCGGATCCGGCGACTGCTTTCGAGCACGTATGGTCCGTGAATGGACTGAGCTTACCGTCTATCGAAGCGCCGTTGCAAGAGACGGTCAAAACCGTCAGTTATATTCAAGCGGTGAACGAAGCGTTAGCGCGGGAATTAGCGACGCGCCCCGAGGTGCTCGTATATGGTGAGGATGTAGGAAAATCCGGCGGCATATTTGGCGCGGCTCGCGGGCTGCAGAAGACCTTCGGCGAGGACCGGGTTTTCGACACGCCCATATCCGAGAGCGCCATCCTGGGTTCGGCGGTGGGTGTGGCGCTGATGGGGATGAAGCCGATTGTAGAAATCATGTGGGCCGACTTCATGCTTGTGGCGCTCGATCAAATCATCAACCAGGCGGCGAACGTTCGCTATGTTACGGGTGGCAGATCGGGCGCGCCGATCGTGGTGCGCACCCAGCAGGGCGCCACTCCGGGGTCATGCGCACAACACTCTCAGAGCCTTGAAGCCATCCTTGCTCACATTCCGGGACTTAGGATTGCAGTCCCGGCTACTCCCCAGGACGCTTATAGTCTTTTGCGCACCGCCGTGGCCGCGCCGGATCCGTGTATCGTTCTTGAGTCGAGGAGTTTATATCAAACCACGGGGGAAGTTCATTTCTCCGACGCGATTGAACCCATGGGACGATCGGTTTTGCGCCGGCCGGGTCGCGACGCGGTCATCGTCACCTGGGGTCCCGGCGTGCAGATAGCTCTTGAGGCTGTGACGCAACTCGAGGGTGAAGGCTGTGACGTCGGCGTTCTCGACCTGCGCTGGCTATGTCCTCTTGACGACGAGGGTCTCCGCGCCGCTGTCAGGAAGGCTTCAGGCAGGGTGATTGTCTTGCACGAAGCCAATCGGACGGCCGGTTTCGGCGCGGAGATTATCGCGCGACTTCATGAGTCATTGGGGAACGAACTGGGACTTAGTCTTAGTCGGGTTGCAACCCCGGATATGAGAATTCCGGCTGCGCCCGTTCTGCAGCGTGCGCTTTTGCCCTCAACTACGAAGGTAATTGAAGAAGTCAGGCGGTTACTTGCGCATAAATAGTCAAATCTGAGTCGATGACGACATGGAATTTCTTGTGCATATGGTAGTAAGCGGGATCCAGGCTGGTTCAGATGCCGAGTTAGCATTGCGAGAGAAGGAGGCAATCCGCGCGCGTGAGTTAGCGGCCTCGGGAACATTGATTCGACTGTGGCGAGTTCCCGGACGGCGGGAGAACTGGGGAATTTGGAGCGCCGAAAGTACGGATCGGCTTCACGAAGCATTGACTTCGCTCCCTTTCTTTCCGTACCTGGGAATTACGGTTTACCCACTGGCTTCGCACCCGAACGATCCGGCCGGCAAAACGCGGAATCGGGATTCTGCGGCGCCGCGCGACGGTGAAAAATGACTGAAGCTTTATTGTGCTGCGGCGGGATCACGGGCGCGG
>JASHTU010000292.1 GCA_030040395.1 Acidobacteriaceae bacterium | reverse complement strand
TTGGCCGGCCCTCTTGGCCAACTGCGCCCAGGCGCGCGCCGCATTCGGCTGGGGATGAAAGTTCTTGGCCAGCAATTCATACTGCGGAATCGGAACTCCTTCCGTTTCCTTGGCCCACTCGTGCTGGCCGATCACACTGTAGAGCCCCCAATGAATAAACATCCCGAACTTGGCCTCGTGCCACCACTGCATGCGCTCTTCGCGCGCAGCCGCCTGTTTCAAA
This sequence comes from Acidobacteriaceae bacterium, assembly GCA_030040395.1. Lineage (GTDB taxonomy): Bacteria > Acidobacteriota > Terriglobia > Terriglobales > Acidobacteriaceae > Telmatobacter. The sequence goes on along the minus strand of JASHTU010000292.1, from coordinate 16,809 downwards.
TCCGTGGGCGTAGGCGCCGCGCCCGAGGCTTGGGCGCCGGAGCCCGTGCCGCCGGCCCGCCCCAATGCGTCGGCATTGGCCGCGGCCAGCGCCATCGCTCCCGCCGCGCCCACCTGCTTCAGAAACAACCGTCTCGTGCTTTCAGTTCCCTGCATGATCTCCCTCCTCGAACGTCTCTCCTGCGTCGGCGCTGGCCGAATAACAACAAGCCTGCGCTACGTTGCACGCCGAATTTCCGTCGAGCCACTATAGCAAAGCCGCTGTGGTGTCACACCTCCATCGGCCGTTCGGGGTGGACCACGAACCACGAGAGCGCGCCCAGCACCACCAAACCCGCGGCAACCGTGAAGGGCATCTTCCAATTGAAATGAAAGGCCAGCCAGGGAGTGAGCGAAGCGGTGAGCGCCGCGCCGATCTGGCAACTCATGTTGATGAGCGAGGAAAACACGCCCGAGTTCGGACCCGCAATGTCTGTCGAGACCGACCAGAAGGAGCTTTGCGATAGATACAGGCACCCCGCGCCAATGGCCAGCAGAATCGCGGCGGTAAGCGCATCGTGGATCCGCGACCCGATCAACAGGAAGAGCGCGGTCAGAAACATGGCCGCTGAAGCCAGCGCGCAGCGGCCCACGCGAAGGCTAAAGCGGCGCGTCAGCCGATCGGACAGCACGCCCCCACCCAGGCAGAACACGGTCATGCAAAGAAACGGCATCATGGTGAAGTAGGCGCTGGTTTTCAGGTCGAGGCCGCGCGCCTGCGCCATGTAGAGATAAAACCAACTGAAGAACACCCAGGCTGTATATCCATACGCAAAGTAGCTCAGCGCCAGCGCGGCCAGGTCGATGCGCGAAAACATGGCCCGCCAGGAGATCTTATGCTCCGCCACGCGTTGAGCCCCCGCTGTCGCGGTTGCGTAAGCGGTAAGCCCTTGGCTAATCTCGCGGAGTTCGCCCGGGCTCACCTTGGCGTGTTCTTCTGGCTTGTCACGGGCAATGCTCCACCAAACCACGGCCCCGGTGACCCCCAAGGCCGCGTCGAACCAGAACGCCGCGCGCCAGCCGAAGGTGAGGATAAGCCAGGTGAGCAGCGGCGGCGTGAGGCCGCTGCCTGCGCCCACTCCCGCGAAAATTAGGCCGTTGATCGCGCCACGCTCTTTTTGCGGCACCCAGCGCGCCACAAACTGGTTGGCGGCCGGGTAGATCACTGACTCGGCGATGCCCAGCGCGCACCGCAGCCCGATCAGCAGCAGCACCGCGTCGCCAAAGCCTGAGGGTAGCAGAGCGGTGAGCGCGTTGCAGACGCCCCACACCAGAACCCCGAACGTCAAGACCCGGCGCGGACCGAAACGCACCGCCAAAACTCCGGCCGGAATCTGAAAACTCGCGTACCCAACGAGAAACGAGGAAAAAATCCACCCGAGGCGCTGATTTCCCAGACCGAAGGCGTGGCTGATCTGGATCCCAGCCACCGAGATATTCGTGCGGTCGAGAAACGAGATAGCGCTCAGGACAAAAAGCCAGAAACAGAGCAAAAATCGTATTCTCGTTGTGCGTTCGGGCACGGCTCCTCCGGAAAGGAGCGCATCGGTACGGGTCTTCACCTCCGGTCGAGTGGCTGCTTTTGGACTGAGCATGCGTCTCTTTTGGGGCTTGAACAAGCCTACTATGCACTCTAGCGCATCGGACCCCCGCTTGGCCCTGTTGCGCTTGGCTAGGGTCCGCCTCGTCCGGGCCGAGTCGGCGCCGCCGGATCGCGTTAACGATCGCGTCCAGTATCGCGTCAAGAACCGCGTCCAGCCGAACCAGTAGGATCAGAACCGAGCCAACCATCACCGCACCGGGCCCTCTTTTCCGGTTGGGCATCCAATGCCAGGCCAAATCGCGTCCGGCAATTACCAGTGCATCACTTGCCCGCCATCGACGTTGATCGTCTGCCCGGTGACCTGAGCGGCCCGGCTCGAAGAGAGAAACAGCACCATATCGGCCACCTCCTCAGGTTCCTGCCAACGGCCGAGGGGAGCCATCGCCCGCACTTTTTCGCCGCCCCACTCTTCGAAGGAGCGGCGCTTCTCCGGCGGTTGCTGTTCGCTCCACGCCTGCCAAATCCGTTCATTCAGCCGTGTCCGCACCATGCCGGGACACACCACGTTGACGCGGATCCCGCTGGGCGCCAGATCCTTCGCCAGGCACTGCGCAAAATTGATGTTCGCCGCTTTGCTGGCGCTGTAGGGAGGGTCCGTCTGCGATCCAATTTGCCCGGCCACCGAGGCTACAAACACCAGCGTTCCGCGCTTGCGCGAAATCAGTCCCGGAGCAACGGCGTGCGCCACATTCACCATGCCCATCACATTAACCTCCAGCACTCTCGGCCAGTCGCTGGGCGCCAAATTGGTAAACGGAAAGCCGAACTTGCCCGAGCCAATCGCCGCGGCGTGAACCAAATGCACGATGGGCCCTAGTTCGGCTTCGGTTTCTTGAACAGCCGCTTGCAACGCGGCAAAATCGCTCACGTCCGCGCGTAGGCCTAGCGCTGACTCTCCAAATTCCCGGCCCAGCGCCGCCGCCGCATCTTCAACCTCGGCGGCCAGATCCCAAATGGCGACGCGCGCCCCCTCGCCCGCAAAACCGGAAGCGCAAGCCCACCCAATGCCATTGGCCCCTCCGGTGACAACGGCGACGCCATCGCTGAACCCCAAATCCATTTCCATTCTCCACGCCGCTCGCCGGCTACTTCTTCAGCGGCTTGCGCGCAAAGTGATACAGCGAAAACGCCAGCGCCGCAAAGGCCAGCACCGAAACCCACTGATGATCCAAAAACGTGTGCGGGAAGTTGAGAATGTCGCCCTTGCCAACCGTGCTTTCGTAGAGCTTCAAGGCCACGCCCAGCAGTCCCACAATGCCGCCCGCGGCAATCAAACCCGAGGCATACAGTGATCCCGGCGAGATTTCGCTTTCGGCCTCTTCGCCGGCCTTCTTCACCGCCGCGTCGACGAACCAGCGCACCATCCCGCCGACAAAAATTGCCAGCGTGGTGCCGATCGACAGGTACGCGCCCACGGCGAATGACAACGAGCGGATGCCGAGCAATTCGACCCCAATCACCAGAAAGACGCCCAGCATCACTAGGCCCCAGGGCAGGTTGCGGCTCAGTATGCCGCTGATGACCGTCGCCATGAGCCGGGCCTGCGGAGCGGCGGCCTTCTCGCTGCCGATGCCGGAAATCCATTGCACCTCGATCCGCTTGGTTGCGGGCGAATAAAGATATTTGCCATTTGCCAGTTCCGGCGAGCCCAGCGCATTCAGCACCATGTACTCACTCTTATGTTCGATGGTGACGCTCTGGTTAGATCCGGAGCCTTCCACGGAAAACTCGTTTGGGAGGTTGCGGACGTCATTCTGAATGGCGACGCCGGGGTGCGGTGCGTTCAGGTCCCACGGCTGCGACATGGCCCGAAACTCCTGCAAGCCGCGGTTCATGAGCTGCAAAGTGAAGCCGATGGCGACCGTCGACACCACCACGCCGATGATTAACGCGATCTGTTGCAATCGCGGCGTGGAACCGACCAGATAACCGGTCTTGAGGTCCTGTGAAGTGTCGCCCGCATTCGCCGCGGCAATGCAGACCACGCCGCCAATCGAGATGGCGAGCGCTCCGTAGGCCGGCGCCGTCCAGCCCTGCACCAGGAAAATGGCCGCGGTGGCCATCAGGGTGGCGATGGTCATGCCGGAGATGGGATTGGCTGAGCTGCCGATCAGCCCCACAATGCGCGAGCTGACGGTGACAAAGAGAAATCCGAACACAACCACCAGCAGAGCGGCAGCGAGGTTGGCCTTCCAGCCGGTAAAAGCGCCAGGGACAGGTTTGAATTCAAGAAAGATGAACATGCAGGCGACCAGAAGAATGGAGCCCACCACGACCACCCCCATTGACAGGTCGTCTTCCGTCCGGATGGGCCGGGCCACCCCGCCCGCGCCCTTGCGCAAGGTGCGGAAGCCTGATCCCAGCGCGGAGAAGATCGTCGGCAGCGTCTTGATGAGCGTGATAAGTCCTGCGGCGGCCACCGCGCCCGCGCCAATCGGCCGCACGTAGGTGGACCACAGGTCGCTCGGCCCCATTTGCCCAATAGGCACGGTGCCGGGATAGATGGGGTGGGGCAGGCTCTTGCCGAAAAAGTAAATCAGGGGCATCACCACCAGCCATGAAAAGACGCCGCCGGCGAACAGGACCCCGGCTACCCGCGGCCCGATGATGTAGCCCACGCCCAGATACTCCGGCGTCGCGTCGGCTTTAATCGACGCACCCTTCAATATATGCGCGGGGCCGAAGTCGGGCTGGTACTCCGGCGTGCCCGGCCAGGCTTTGAAGATGTATTCGTTTTGGAAGAGCGTGTACAGCGACCCCAGGCCCAGGCCCATAAACACGCGGCTGGCGAAGGAGCCCGCCCGTTCGCCGGCGATGAGCACGTCGGCGCAGGCCGTGCCTTCGGGATAGGTGAGATTGCCGTGCTCCTCGACAATCAGCTGCCGGCGCAGAGGGATCATAAAAAGCACCCCCAGCCAGCCGCCAATCAACGCCAGAATGAAGATGCGCGAGTACTCGAGATCGAAGCCGAGAAAGATGAGCGCCGGGAGCGTGAAGATCACCCCGGCGGCGATCGACTGCCCGGCGTTCCCGGTGGTTTGGACGATGTTATTCTCCAGGATCGAGGCGCGGCCAAACGCGCGCAAAATGCTGATGGACAACACTGCAATGGGAATCGAAGCGGCCACCGTGAGCCCGGCTTCCAGTCCCACATACACCGTGACGGCGCCAAAGACGAGACCGAAAAAAGAGCCGAGCAGGATGGCGCGCGCGGTAAACTCCGGGCGGCTCTCGTGGGGCGGGATAAAGGGTTGAAACTCGGGCGCTGCCTTCTTCGGCGATAGAACAGGAGTTGTCATGGCTAGGCTGTTCCCTTGAAGGGCGAGTGTAGCAGCGCAGGGGGCGAGTGCAACAGGGCAACGGCGCCTCGTGCTTACGGGACGGATTCGAGTTTCACGGCCCAATCCGGCGCGTTGTCAGGCAGTTCGTGATAACAATCGACACTGCCGAGCTGACGTCCCGTTTCGGTGTCGGCCAGGATGCAGTTCATCCCGAAGTGGAGCGGGCCCGACTCATACGCGACCTGCTTGCCGTCCGCCCAGAACATCCAGTTCCATACAAATGGATCGCCATCGATGCGCCGGACGACCTGCCCATTATGCGCCAGCACCAGCGTGAACGCGTACCGACGACTGGCGTCATCGGGAATCGAAGACAGGAGCGTCCACCCCTCCCAGCCGTTCGGCCCTTTCCGATGCTCCGATTCGACGGGCTTTTCGTCCGGCGATCTCACCTGCGGCTGGGCCATCGTGGCCAACGAGAATGCGATCAGCAGCCCGCAGCCGACGCCGCATCCCATGCTCATAGATGCAACCTTTGCGAACAGTATACAGCGGCCTCAAATTTCGCCTTGGCGGATCGCACTCCCAACGCGTAGCGTTAAAGCGAGCAAGCCGCGCGTTCCCGCGCCGCTGGAGATCCCGATCCCGATGCCCAAGACTCTTGAGAAGCCTTTCGCCACCGCTGCACCGGCCGAGGTAAGGGCGCCTTCGCGCCGCCTGCTTTCGCTCGACGTCCTGCGCGGCGTCACCATCGCCTTCATGATCATGGTGAACAACAATGGAGGCCCGGCCGCATGGAGCCAGATGAAGCATGCGGAGTGGAACGGGTTTACGGCCACCGACCTCGTGTTTCCTACTTTTCTGTTTGTCGTGGGAGTCTCCATCGTGATGGCGACGCGGGCGCGGCTGGCGCGAGGTGCCACGCGCGCCGAACTCGCTAGGCACACCCTGTGGCGCGCCGCCATCCTCTTTCTGCTCGGCATCGTGGTCAACGGCTTTCCGTTTTTCCACCTTCAGCACCTGCGCATTTACGGCGTCTTGCAGCGCATCGCCATCTGCTATCTCATCGTTGGCCTCTTTTACCTCTGGGACCGCCGGGTCTGGACCAAGGTTGCAGTGTTGGCCGCAGTGCTCGTGGGTTACTGGGCGTTGTTGCGCTGGGTTCCCGTGCCGGGCGCCGTTGTGAGTTTAAGAGTCACGCCTCATTCCTGGGGATACTCCGAGAGGTGGGTTCGCGTTCCGGGCACACCCGGTCGCAACATTCCCTTCCTCGATAAGAACGAAAACATCGTGGCGTGGGTGGACAGGCAGTTGATGCCCGGCCATCTCTACGAGGATTGGCCGGATCACGATGCGCGCGATCCGGAGGGCCTGCTGAGCGACATTCCCGCCATCGGCACCACGCTCCTCGGCCTCCTCGCCGGGCTGTGGGTCGCCAGCCGGCGCCTCGTGAAAACCAAGACTCTCGGCCTCGCCGCGGCTGCCGCGGCCTGCCTGGCGTCGGGCTATCTATGGTCGGAATGGTTTCCGCTCAATAAAAAGATGTGGACAAGTTCCTATGTGCTCGTCGCCGCCGGATGGTCGCTGGCGATTTTTGCCCTCGTCTTCTGGGCGATGGAGCAGCGCGACCAAGGCCGTGAAGGATGGGGCAAGGACCTCGCGTGGCCATGGCTGGTCTTCGGCTCCAACGCCATCGCCGCCTACATGATCAGTGAATTGCTGCCCAGCGCGCTGTTTGACGTCCATTTCCGCTGGAACGGCATGCGCATGACCCCCATGGGCTACATCCACATGCACGTCTTCGCGCACATTCCCGATCCGGCCTGGGGCGCCTTCGCCTTTTCGGTCTCATTCACGGCGTTGTGCTTCATTCCGGTGTGGTTGCTTTATCGGAAGAAGATTTTCCTAAAGGTGTGACCGAGCCGGATCCATCTTCCCCTCCCAGCTTGTTCGTGAGCCAACTGATGGCCGCCTCTTGGTTGTCGATTTCGATGCGAAGCTGAGCGGTTTTGACCGAAAGTCCGTCCGGAAATGCCTGAACGAGCTTTCCCAACCGCATGCGATCCTTTTCGGTCGTGACCAAAGCTGCGGCTTGAGCTGCGCGGGCCGCCGCCCTGAGGTGCTCCAAGTCGCGGGCCGCATAGCGATAATGATCGCGGAATGCCATGCGCGCCGCCAGTTGCAGCCCTGCGGCCTCGAGGCCCGCAAAAAACTGCTCCGGCCGCGCAATCCCACAGAAGGCAATCACCGGCCCGTCGATATTCGGAACCTCCATTCGCCGCCACACCCGCCAGATCAGTCCGCGCCAGCCCCAGTTCCGCAGTTCGGCTTCAAGTTCGGTCTCGTCCGCGGGAATCGCGATCACGTGAGCCCGGCGCGCGGCCCACAACGGCTCGCGCAGATTGCCGGCAGGCAGCAGCCGGTCCTGCCAGTCCCGGCGGCTCAACAGCAAAATGTCGATGTCCCGCGCAAGCCGCCGATGCTGAAATCCATCGTCGAGAAGATGCAGACCAAGGGGCAAGAGCGCGGAGCGCCGCTCCGCAAGTTGGCCTGCCTCAAAGCGATCGGCGGCCACGTAGACGGGCACGCCGGCCTGGCGCGCAATTATTAGCGGCTCGTCGCCGAACTCTTCCGCTCGTCCTTCGGAATCGACACGCGCCGCGGCTCGGCGGCTGCGGCCGTAACCTCGCGAAAGCACATCCACGCGAATTCCGCGCCGGGTCAGGGTCCGGGCGAGCGTAATCGTAAGCGGCGTTTTGCCCGCGCCGCCGGCCGAAAGGCTGCCCACGCTAATGACCGGCCATTGCAGCCTCCGCGCCGGCGCCAGTCCGGCGCGCGAGCGCAGTTCCCGCAAAGCCAAACCGAGCCGGTAGACGGGCACAAGCGGTAGCAGCAAGGGCCGCGCCGGCGAAGGCGTCGTCATGCTGGGCGCTCCGCGGCGGCTGCGGTGATCAAGAGCGCGCGGATCGCTTCCACACACCGGGCCGTGGCGCCGGCTTGATGGTCGAAGACTCGTTTGGCGCGCGCTCCCATGGCCTCCGCCGCCGGACGATTTCGAAGCAGCGCGATCAGGGTTGGGGCCAATTCACCTTTCTCCACAATGCGTAGCCCGTCGTGTGCACGCAAGTCTTCCACAACGCTGCGGAAATTCGCGTAGTACGGCCCCATCACGACGGCTGCCCCATACTGCGCCGGCTCGAGAGGATTATGCCCGCCCGCGGGAATCAGGCTGCCACCGACAAAGGCGGCCGAGGCCATCGAATAGACGGCGGCCAGCTCGCCAATAGTGTCGAGCAGAACAATCGTGCCCGGTTGCAGCGCAGCAGTCGGTCTTGTACTCCAATCGGCGCGTCTCACCCAGGGATAGCCTGAATCTTCGAGCATCGCAGCCACGGCGCCAAAACGCTCCGGATGACGGGGCGCGAGCACCATCGCAAGCTGCGCATCGGCGTCCAGCAGCCTCGGCCAAGCCTCCAGTAGCGCGGCTTCTTCACCTTCCAGAGTGCTGCCCCCGACCACCAGTCGCAACCCTCGGACTTGCCTGCGCAGAAGGCGGACCGCTTCGTTCTCCTGGGGGGTGCGGACATCGAATTTCAGGTTGCCGGCCACGCAAACGCACTCCGGCCGGCAGCCCAGATCCAGCAGCCGTGCGGCGTCCGTCTCGCTCTGCGCCAGCACGCGGCTCAGGCGGCTCAGGTACGGCGCCCAGAGGCGGCGCAAGCTGCGATAGCTTGGCCACGAGCGGTCGGAAATCCTCGCGTTGACCACCGTAACTGGAATTCCCCGCCGGAAACAACCGCTGAGCAGGTTGGGCCAGAACTCCGTCTCCGCCAACACCAGCAAATGCGGTCGCAAGACGTTGAGATAGGCGCGGACGGCCCAAGGAAGATCGAGCGGGCAATAAAACACGCGTTCTGGCCCGAATCGCCGGCGGGCAAGCTCCTGGCCGGTGCGCGTCGTCGTCGAAATCAAAACCCGAAATTGCGGCAGGGCGCGGTCCAACTCCGCAACCAGCCGGGTCGCTGCGAGCACTTCACCGACAGAGACAACATGGAGCCAGATTGCGGGACTTCCGCCGTTCGTTGCATCCGGCTTCAGTCTCTTCGGAACCTTTCCCAGTCGCTCCAGCAAACCGGCGCGGTATTTGTGCGTTGTGGCCATCTTCCACCACCACCACGGCGCGCCGGCTATGAGGGCCACGATCAGGGCCAGATTATAGAAAAAAAGGGTCATGCGTAACCGAATCTGTTCCCAGCCGGTCTAACCCTAGAATGATACAGTTGGGCGCGATGAGAACTTGGTTGTCTGTTCCGCTTGTGATGCTTGGCTTGGCTATTCCGGCTTTCGCCGGCGACCACACGCCCCCTCCCGTGGAGGCGGCCACTTCCTTCCCCGCCGTGGAAGTGCATCCGCAGGAGCATGTCGCCATCGCGGTGGAACCTTACGACACCAAAGAAAAAGAGTCCATTTTCCATTTCGACTACTTGAAGCACGGCGTCATGCCGGTCCGGCTGATCATCACCAATATGGGTGATCGGCCCATCTCCCTGCGCGACGCGCGGATTCTGTTCGAGACCGCTTCCGGTCAGCGCATCCAGGCCGCCGAGCCGGAAGATGTGGAGCGGTTGTTGGCGCCGGCCGGAGAGCCCGGCGGCGACAAGCTTCCCCTGCCCAGTCCCATACCGGGTGTCCACCTCAAGCATAAAAACCGGAATAAAGACATCGAAGCGGACTTCGACACGTTCGAGTATCAGGCGTTGGTGGTCGAACCGCACACCACGCGCGCAGGCTTTTTGTTCTATGTGCTGACGGGCCTGAATAACCCCCTCCATGGCGCCGACATGTACCTGCACGAGCTTCGCAATGCCGACGGGCAGCAACTCTTTCCCTTCCAGATTCCTTTTTCCAAATACCTTCAGTCGAAGTCCAGCCAAACGAACTGAATTGCCCGGCGTCCGCGTGGCCGATATCCTCGATTCGGCTATGCGGCCGCCACGCTGCGACTTCGAAGCTCGGCCGCAGCTTCGACGCGCGGTGTCGAAATGTTTCCTGTTCCCGAAGGAATCATGGGCGCCATGGCCCTGCATAAGGTCCGCGCAAGCCCGTGCGAGGTCAACAATCATGACCCAAGCAAAACCGCCGGTCACGGTACTAGCGGCCGAGCACTTTGCGGAAGCGCAAGACCTTTTTTGCGGCGCCAATTTCGGCCCGGGCGGCTTTCCAATCCGACTGGACGGCCGGCGTGGAACAGGTTTGCCAGGTGGATGCGTTCTGCAAAAGACTGTCGGCGAGGGCCGGATCGTCGGCGCCGAGCGCCTGCCTGGCCGCCTCGATCGATTTCATTACTTGCTGATCGGCGATCTGCCGGACGCGGCCGCCAAGCCGCTGTTCGATTTCGTCGGCGCCGGCCGGGGCAAGCGATTCGGTTTCGACCCGCGCAATGCGCTGGAAAGCGGCGGCGCAGTCGGGCCCGTCGAGGGCGGCGTAGGCGCCGCCGATTGAATCGAGTTTGGCGGCTTCGGCCTCGAGCAGGGCGGAGCAGGATTTTAGCGCCGCCTGAACGCGCTTTGCCTGCCTCACCCCCGCGGACTCTGTGCGGATCAGGCCGATGGCGGCGTCGAAAAGCTCCATCGCGCTCAGGCGATCCACTTCGGCGAGCAAGCGGTCGACCTGTTCTTCGAGGGCGCGTTGCTTCAGCGTGGCTTCCTCGAACTGCCGGCGCAGCGCCGGCTCTTCCGTGCGCTGCAAGACGGGGTCGAGCAATCGCAGCACGGCCTCGTAGTCCTGTTCCTCGAGCAGGCGCTTGGCCTCCAGGAAGCTGCGCTCGACGAGATCCTGGGAGATGCGTTCGGCGGCAGCCGATCGGGCGAGGTTGAGCAGATCGCTCATCTCAGGCGACGAAAATCCCTCTTTCTCGCAGAGCTCGAGAACCTTCACGGTTTCAAGGTAGAGATGATCTTCGAGGAGCTCGCGCGCCTTTGCGAGATACTCCGCCAGCGAGCGTTGCCGCTGCTCGCGCGTGAGCCTCTGGGTGATTGCCGACTCCAACTTCAGCAGATCTTCATTCCCCGGCAGGCGCGCCAAAGCGTCCCGGACGCGCGTGAGCGCCTCAGCGGGAGCGAGCTGCCGGCAAGCGTCGCTGACTTCGGCGATCAATCTCCTGTTCTTATGTTCTCTGAGACGGGGCTCGAGCTGAATTTTGAGGCGCAAGAGCGTGGGCTCGGTGGGAAACTTCTCCAGCGCCTGCGTCACTTCGCCTGTGGCAACTTGGAGCTCTTCGAGAGTGAGAGCAGCCACCGTCTTGTCCTGAAGAGCGTTCACCAGCCGCTTACGTTCTTCCTGCCGCAAGGCCTCCGCAAGCTCGTCCTTAAGGCGCAGCAACTCGGGATCGGAAGGCGCGAGGCTCTCCGCTTCGGCAAGCGCGGCGGAGGCGTCAGGCAACCGAAGCGCGGCGAGGCATTCCTCGCCTGCTTGCAGCAGCTTTCGGACTTGCGCTTTTCTGCGCGCTTCCTCGGCTTCCTGATCGAGAACCTTGCAGATGGCCAAGATGCGTGTGTCGTTGGGATCGAGGCCAAAAGCCCTGCCGGCAAGTTCTCGGGCAGAGTCGTATTTTCCTGCGTGGCGGGCGGATTCAGCGTCGCGCATGAGCTGCTGAATTTGCTCCCTGGTCTGCTTTCCAGTATTGGCCTCGGTGAGCAGCGCGGCTACATCGGCATTGGCGGCGTCGAGCTGGAGGGCCTCACTGCACACCGCGATGGCCTGGTCCCAGTTGCGGGCTCGGATGGCCTCGGCCGCGGATTTTCGCAACTGTTCAATCCGGGAGCGGGTCTTTTGCAGGTTGACGGAGTGGTTGACGGCGGCCATCAGCTTCTTAGCCTCGGCGTTCTGGCTCTCAAGGCGCAGAATCTGGTTGAGGAGGCCTTTGGCTTGCACATAGTCCTGTGCGTCCAGGGCGGCCCTCGCGTCAGAGAGCAGTTCGCCAACGCGCTGCACTTTTAACTGCGCACCGACGGCATTCAAATCCGCGGCCATATCGCCGGCATGTGCGTAACGGTCCAGGGGTTCCTTGGCCAGGGCGCGCGCAATCACCTGGTCGAGCTGTTGGGGATACGAGGAGAGGTATTTCCCAAGAGAAGGCGGGTCCTCCTGGAGAATCTGGTGAAGGATGGCCGGGTATTCGGCGTCAAAGGGCAAGGCGCCCGTCAAAAGCTGGTAGAGCATCACGCCGGCCGAAAAAATATCGGAGCGGCCGTCGAACGGATCGCCGCGCAGACGCTCGGGGGACATGTAGGCAGGCGTTCCAACGAGGGTGCCGGTGCGGGTCATATTCCTGTCGGCAGTCTGTTGGCCGGTCCGGGCGATGCCGAAATCGAGCAGCTTCACCAGTCCGTCGCGCTGCACAATGACGTTGGCTGGCTTGACGTCACGATGGATCATTCCCTGCAGGTGGGCGTAACCGAGAGCCGCGCAAACCTGCTCCATGATGTCCAGTTTTGCGCTGAGGTGAAGCGGCTCGCGGTCGCGGATGATCTTATCGAGCGGCTGCCCGTCGAGGAACTCCATGACGATATATGGCAGGCCGTTCTCGTCGCCGAAGTCATAGACGGTAACAATGTTCGGGTGGCGGAGATTGCCGGTGTGGCCCGCTTCCTGGTAGAAGCGCTTGAGCATGTCGGACTCGCCGGAAAAGCCCTCGGTGAGGGTCTTGATGGCCACGTCGCGGCCGATGCGCGGATCGCGGGCGCGGTAGACAACGCCCATACCCCCTTGCCCGAGGACACCGACGATCTCGTATTTGCCGATCCGTTCTGGCGCCGGTTTTTCCACGTGTCCGTTCACCCTTAATAATGAGCACAGAGTGCGCGACCGTTACACTCTCACTGCGAGGGTGCTTCCTTGCCGACGTTCCTGAAGTTGAATTGATCGATGAGAAACTTGCGAACCCGCAGGCGGTCGGGGGTGTCGCCCGGCGGCGTGGAGTTGAGATAGAGGATGTAGAGCTCAGCCGCTCCATCGTTGTCGCCATCCGCCGCCCTGCGGTCCGCCCTGGCCAGCACAACTCCCGGAAGTTCCGCGACCGTCGCCTTCGCCCGTTCGATCAGTTCGTCCCGCGCTTTATATTCATCTCCCTCGAGAAAGTCGTTATCGTTCGGAATCACTCCCTCATTTCGAACCCCCTGTGTGTCATCCGGTTTTACATCCTGGAGAACGGTGTACTCTCTGGGCGTATCTCTGCGCACCGGGACTCTCGGCGCCACTTCATCACCGGCGCTATCGAGGATCCTGAACTGCAGTTCCACGGCAATGCGGAGGTGATAGATGATTTGCGTATAGTTATATGGGCGCTCGACATCCTGCATCTTGTTTTTGGGAATCGTGTCGAGTTTGGCGTGCAGGTCTTCGACCTTTTTTTCGTCGTCGTCAACGGCCTTCTGCGCATCTTTGATTTCACCCTTTTTGCCGTGAGCCTGGGCGCCTTCAAGGACGCTGCGCGCCGATTCTAAATCGTTGTTGGCGCGTTCATACTCCCGGTTAAGCTCGTTCCAGGCCTCGTTGGGGATCTCCTCCTGCCCAAAGCGATACATGGATTGCTTGGGAACGTTGTCTTGGGATTTGCCCATCTCGTGTTGCAATACGTCGCCCACCAACTGGAAATTCGGCTGCACGGGCGTGGTGTCCTGGGGGCGGACCACCTTGACGTCGAGGCCCGAAGATTCGAGACCTGTGGCGAGGGCGTCAGTGAGCTGCGCGGCAAAGTCCACAGCGTCGCGCCGCGAAGTTTGATCGCGAAAGACAACTCTGACCGAAAGCCGCGACTTGAGCAGATGCGCGGCGCGGGCCGTGGTCATCTCGTCATGAATGGCGCCCAGGTTGTCCTGCGACTTATATTGCAAGGCCTCGGAGAGATAGGTCCAGCCTACGTTAACGCCGGTTCCATCGGGTTTTTCGGCGTATTTCTTGCCTTGCTGCAGATAGAAGGTGCTGAGATCCTCGCCGAGAATCACAATGCGGTCCTGGAGAGTTGGATCATTAGCGATCCCGTAGCATCGCTGCAGATAGCCGTACGCGGTCTGGATGCCGACTTCGTCGCTGAGACCGTTGATGGGCTCATGCGCCTTTTGCAGTTCCGCCGCGGACTGTTCGGCGGCCTGAAGGTACTGGTCTTTGACGGACTGGAGCCGGTCGGTGACCAGCGCCCGTTGATCGGGAGGCAGATCGTCGAGCACTTCGTATGCAGCAATGATGTCCCCGCGAGTTTGCGATTCCTGACTTGTCTGTATCGCCGCTGCCGCTGCCGCTCTATCGGTGGCCATCTTAGCCTCCTGGCGGGCCGTCTTCAATAAGGCAGCGGTCTCAGGGTTGGAAACGATGGCCGCAGCCTTCTCGAGGTCCTTGACGGCTCCCGGCCAGTCGGGCTGCTCTTCGTGGACCTTGGCGTCGGCCACGTATAAGCCTGCAATCGCCTCCAGATCGTTGGACACCCGGATGTTTTCCTGGGCGAAGGCGCGCAGCGGAGCGATCTTCTGCGCCGCCTCGTCGGCATGGTGGGCGGCAATTTGCGATTCGGCGTCGCGCATGACGCCGTCAAACGCGGCGCGGGCCGCCTTCGACTGGCTTTCCGCGGTCGTCGCTTCCGGGGTCGCCGGCTCCACGCTGAATGCGGCGTCAGCCAGTTGCTCGGCAGCTACGAGGTTGAGGTAGCCGGGCGTCTGCTGTTTCAAGGCTTGCTGGAACAGCCCCAGGCTTTCTACTGCGCGCTGGCTGAGTGTAACCACCTCGGCATGGATTTTGAGGTTCAAATCGGCAGCCGCGGCGTCGTCGGGAACCAAGGCTCGCGCCTGATCGACCATTTGCTGTGAATCCTTCAGCTTGGCGTAGTCGGGCTGGGTCGCATTCTTGGAGTTTTCATATGTTTGGCGATCGGCGGTTGCAACCCCAACATAAAGCGCAGCCAGCGACTTGCGGGCTGCGCTGGAGTGCGGGCCGGCCGCAAACTTTGTCAGATAAGCCTGCCAGCCGCCGATGTCGCCTTGCCGGTCAGAGCGCAGGTATTCGGCCAACTCCTGGTCGGGCGCTGCGACGAAAACCAGCTTTACGCCCGGCTTGAGCGGAACAATCTGCGTGGCAGCCGGATCGGACGCTGGCAGGACCGAGCCCTCGGTTTGAGCCAAATCGGCAAGCTGGGCGGCGCTGAACGCGCCTGCCTTTTCAAATTTCAGGTTCCCCGGAACCACGCACGCCGGACCTTGATTCGGATTGAGCGATGGCCCGGCGCCCTGGCTTAGCATGAGAACCCCGCTGGAATCGCGCTCGAGGGTCATTCCCTCGGCAAGCGTGACTTTCCCCAGCCGGTGATAGGCGGACTTATCGAAGCTGGATACACTGCCGCACAGGTAAACCTCGTTCTTGCCGTTGAGCACAAATCCGGCGATCTGCTCATACGCCTGCCCATTCTGTGCGGGATAGATTTCGATGGCCGAGAGGCCGGCGGTCTTGGCGTGCGCCGGCATTGGAAGCAGAGGCAGCAAACAAACCAAGGCGACACCTAGCCGCCCAGTGGTCCCCATGACCAGCGGTGACATAACCTTGTCCTCAAACGGGCGCGCTAGCTTGTCTCGGGAACCCGGGTAACTTCGATGCGCCCTATGTTATAATTCGCTCCACTGTATCAATTTCCACACACCCCGCGCAATAGGAATCCGCGGCGTAGCGCCACTCGAAAAACGCATGAACACAGAGTCGTTGAGCACGCCATCGGACTGTATTTCGGAGTTTCCGCCCGATGCCGCTCCCGCGGTGAGGGTCGAAATGGTCTTCCGGCTTTGGGCCCCCGCAAGGGATCCGGGGACCCGCGGGCCCGGGCAGAGCGCTGCGCAACATCCCGGCGTTCTTGCTTTGATTGCAGATGCAGCGGCGTCGAAACGAGGAGTTTTCCAGGCCACGGATGGTCAACTGTTCGTATCCGGCCTGAAGAAAACCGCGGATGCCCTGGTGATTTCGCGGCAGATTCAACTGGGATTGCAGGGATTCCGCGGTAGTCTGGGAGCCCTTCCGGTAGCGGTGTCCATTGCCATCGACGCCAGCAGAGGGGCAGCTTCAACGGCGCGGCCGGAGACAAGCGCCGATGCAAAGCTATCGGACTTGGCCGGGGCATCCTCGGCGCCGGCCCGCAAGGCTCCGGAGCCTTCGCACGACCTGCTCACACTGCTAAAACTCGCGAAACCGGCGCAGATTTTGATTACCCACGACGCGTGGCAGCGGATCGCGGAGATCAAGGGCCTTCCCCTCAAGTCCTTCCCGGGCCGTTTTGGCGTCTACGAGTACCTCTGGACGGCGGAAGACAAGCTCAATCTCTTTCAAAGCGAGCCTCAGCTTACACTTACCGTACTTCCGGCTGCGCTTTCACCCACTTCAGAATCAAGGCCCGGGAAGGACGTGGCAACCCAGACGATTGCCGCCGATTCGATGCCCGAAAGTCCGGGGGCCGAGGAGCGTGGGACAAGCGCGGCAGAGCAGAAGAAACGCGACGGATTTCGGTTGCCTCGACAGGTCTTGGTGGCCGGGGTTGCGGTCGCCGCTTGCGGTATCGCCATTGCCGGCTGGTGCATAAGCCACGTCTTTTTTTCGGGGAGTCCGACGTCAAATGCGCCCGCCTCCATCCAGGAGCCCCCGCAGCCTCTGACCGCTACGCCGAACGCACCGGCCACAGCGGCGGCAAAGCCGGCGGGGCCAACCGCTTCGCCACGCTCGAGCCGCAAAACGCTTGTAGCTTCGACTGCCCAGACGAAAATGGCGAAGCCGAAAGCAGCCAAGCCTGCGGCAGCTGTTGAAGAGACGCCGATTCCGCCACCAGCGCCATCACCCGAGTGCGCATTTGCTGGCGATA
>JASHTU010000291.1 GCA_030040395.1 Acidobacteriaceae bacterium | reverse complement strand
CACTACCTCCCCGAGTTCGCTGACATGCAGCTGTCCGAGATCACCGTCGAGTCGGTACAGAACTTCATCAACCAGAAGGCAAAGGAAGGCAAGGCGCTGCAGACCCTCAAGAACTTGAAATGGGGGCTCAGCTCCATCTTCCGCGCCGCTCAGAAATACGGATACATGACGTCCAATCCCGCACGTGGAGCCGATCTCCCTCCGGAGGAGATCAGAGAACAGAAGAAACTCCCGACCGGCGATCAACTGATTCAGTTGATCAACGCTCTCGAGGAGCCGATCAGCACGCTGGTCTATCTGGTCTCTGTCGCTTCGATCCGTCCGGAGGAGCTGGCTTTCAAGTGGAAGGACCTGGTTCCCGAGACCAGAAACCTGTGGGTGGTGCGAGCGGTCAACCAGGGCGACCTTCACACCCCGAAGTACCACCGCTCGAATCGCCCGATCCGGCTGACGGAGGCGGACGTCGCACGTTTGCTTTCGTTGAAGGAGCGGATGAAGGCTGGGGACGAGGACTGGATGTTTCCCAACCGTATTAGGAAAGGCAAGACCATGAAGCCCGGTCCGATCTGGCACGAGACGCTTCTGGGCCGGCGCGTTCAGCCGGTGGCAGACCGGCTCGGCCTTCCGCATATCACGTGGCGTCTCCTGCGGCACTGGGGGGCGACACAGATGGTGGAGGAACGGGTTCCGATCAAGGCGGCGCAGGAACGCCTCGGTCACTCCCGGCCCGACATTCTTCTTAAGTTCTACGCTCATGTTCTAGACGCGTCGGCGGACGCGGCGGCTGAATCGTTGAGCGGTCAGTTGAGTGGCGGGTTGAGAGCGGTTGAGGCTGCGCAAAATGCTGCCGTATAAGCGGTTGATTGCTTATCGGCAGCTAAACGGCAGCTAGAGGATTGCGGCCTCTAGCGTAAGTTGTTGAGAGTATTGGAGGCGCGGGCCGGGATCGAACCGGCGCATAAAGGTTTTGCAGACCTCTCCCTTACCACTTGGGTACCGCGCCCGGGCTGCATGCCGCATCCTCGGGGCATCCGGCCAAAGCGCTGGAGGCGTTTTGACCCGGGTGGCCGGGGTCGAGCGGATTGGAGCGGGAGACGAGACTTGAACTCGCGACCCTCGCCTTGGCAAGGCGATGCTCTACCACTGAGCTACTCCCGCTTGGAGCAAGTTCGAGTATACCGGGCGGGCAAAACGGGGTCAATCTGCAGCGGGAGGCGATTCGGGCGCGGAAGCGGAGGACCCGAATCCTGGCAAGGCCGGAGCGGCTCGGGCTCCCTTCTCTTCACCCACAATCTCGCCGTCGCGCAGATGGAGGATCCGGTCGGCGATGGCTGCTGCATCGGGGTTGTGAGTGATCATCAAGGTGGTCTGGCCAAGTTCGCGGTTCAACTTGAGCAGCATGGCAAGCACGGCATCGGAGTTTTTGCTGTCGAGGTTGCCGGTGGGCTCGTCGGCGAGAACAATGGCCGGGCGAGTGATGAGCGCACGCGCGATGGCTACGCGCTGTTGTTCGCCGCCGCTCAGTTCGGCGGGGCGGTGCTTCAGACGCTCTTGGATGGAGAGAAGGCTGGTGAGGTGATCAAGGAACTTGAGGTCCATTGGCTCTTTGCGGTGGCTGACGACGTAGGCAATCTCGATATTGCCCATGGCGGAAAGAGTGGGGAGCAGGTTGAACCTTTGAAAAACGAAGCCGATGCGGTGTTTGCGGAGGCGGGTGCGTTCGGCGTCATCGAGAGCGGCGAAGTCGACGCCGTCGATGATCAATTTTCCATGGGTAGCGCGGGTAAGGCCGCCGAGGAGGTAGAAAAGGGTGGACTTCCCGGAGCCGGAGGGTCCGACGATGGCGAGAAATTCGCCGCGTTCAACCTCTATCGAAACGCCGCGCAGGGCGGCCACCCTCACCCGGCCCGAGGTGTACACCTTGGTAAGGTTTTCGGTGACGATGATGGGCGGCAACGGGCGCGTGGACACATCTGTCATTGTAATTGGGGGTGCGCGAGGTGAGGATTTCAACCTCGAACGCAACTTCGCCCTTTGCGGCCCGCGTCTGCTCAGCTGCTTCCGCGCCTTAGGAAATCCCACCCGCGCGATGAGCCGAGCACGACGCTGCAGGCGACGCCATGGCCCGAATGCGCCTGTTGAGCGACGGACTCGCATGGCCGGGATGGGTTTGCCTCGCCTTCCGCGGCTTCGAGCATGGGCTCGCCGAGTTCACCAGATCGTAGCTCCGGATTAGCGTGTTTGTTCTCTTTCATTTTGCAGTGTGGAACATCAACCGCGTAACGCGCGAAATCTTCGATCGCATCTCGCGCGGGCCGAATTTCAAGCTGTGCGCCATGCGCGTCGAAATGTCCCGGAGCGCGCCACGCTAACGCGTCGTTGCGCCGTTTTCCGCGGTCTCTTTGGAGGCAGCCGCCTTGCGCAGTTCTTCTCCCAGCAAGATTGCCTCAGAAATCTCGCGCATGTTTTTGCGCCGCTGGCGGCTTTCCTTCTGCATCATCCGGTAGGCTTGCTCCTCGTCGACGCCAAGCTCGCGCTGCAGCACGCCTTTGGCGCGCTCCACGAGTTTGCGGGTTTCAAGCTGCGCTGAGAGAGCATTGTTCTCACTTTCCAGCCGCGCCATCTCGATTTCCGCGCCCACCAGAAAACCTAAGGTAGAAATGGTTTGCACCTCCCATGGCGTGTAGTGATGAGGCTGCCGGTGCTGGACGTTGATAACGCCTACGAGCCGACCGCGAGCCAGGATGGGCACGGAGAGAAACGCTTCAAAGGAGTCTTCAGGAAGATCTTTGAACGACTGGAAGCGCGGATCACGCAACGCGCCGGAGTCAATGCACACGGGCTCCCGGTGTTCGGCCACCCAACCGGTGATCCCCTGTCCGATTTTCATGCCCAGGTGATCAATCACGCCAGGGTGCGGATTCTTGGACGCGCGCAGGACTAACTGATTGCCTTCAAGCACATAAAGAAGGCAGGAATCGCAGCGCAACAGTCCCTCGATGAAGGTGACGATCTGATCCAGGACAGAGTGCAGTGGATCGGACGACGCCATGCGCCGGCCGATCACGTGCATGAGCTCGATGGCGCTCGACTGACGCGCAGCGTGGGCTTGCTGCGCCGCAGCCATCGCAGCGGAAGAATCGGCAAGCGCGAGCTTGCCCATGCGGCTGCGTTTGGCGGCGAGCAGTTGCGTGGCGCAATCAGCGGCCTCGTTCACGAGAAAGCCCATCTTCGGATGTGACGGCTCAAAGTCCGGCTGTATCCCCTGCCGTTTGAGTTCCTCGGTGGTGCTGGGTCCGATGGAGAGCAGTACTGCGCCGTGCATCCCTTCGCGTAGGGCATCCGCCGCTGCCATCATTTCGGCAACCTGGAAAAGATGCGCCACCTGGACAGCAGTTAGAAAAATAATCACGTCCACCTGTCCGGCGGTGATGGCGCGGATCGCATTCTTCAGCGGCTCAAGATCATCCGGCATCATCCATTGGTAAACGGGCACGCGCGTCCACTTCACATGGTGTTGGCTAAGCGCGTCGAGGAGATCCGGATTGGGAGCGCCGTACTCCTGGACCGCCGCACGCAATCCCTCCAGAGAAGGGCCGAAAGCGCCGTCAAGCGCGCCAATCATCTCGCGCCACGTGCATGGTTCGGGCGCATTTACTGCGATTGGCACGCCCATTTCGCGCAGCGCGGCGCTCACCTTGGGACCGCGTGACGCCACTTTAACGCGGCGCAGCGCATCTACAAAGGCGCCGCGGTCGTAGCGCGAACCGGCTATTTCCGTCAGCCGGCGCACGCCTACTCCGGTGAGGAAGATGACCAGGTCGTACTCGCCCTGGATTAATCTGCCCACGAACTCCAGCGCTTCGGTATTGGATTCGACAGGAGCCTCGCGCATGGCTGGCGCGACAGTGGGCTCTCCGCCGTAAGTGCGGATGAGCTTGGCGATCTCTGTAGCGCGCCGGCTCTCCAGCGCCAGCACTCGCAGTCCCTGAAAGCTTCCTGTAGTCATGCTTCTCCACAGGCCGGCCCAAAGGCGGCCTTTATCGCGTGGTCCGGGAGCGAGCACGCGGCGGAAAGGAAAGCGTCAGAATACATCCACCGCGGCGATTGCTTTGCACTCAAGATAACAGAATGCTCGCGACAGTTCATGCTCAGCGCGGCTCGATAAAGGCCGCCGCGTCGCGCCAATGACCATCCACCGGTTCGCGCCTCTTTTTCAGGAGCAGTTCCAACCATATACAAACTCCATGTCGCCGTACCGCATGCTGCGGCCGCGGGGGTCGATAGCCGCAACCACCGTCGTACCTTGCGTGCAGGCCCAAAAGAACTTGAGGTCTAGGTTCTTTGTGGCCTGCCAGCCCGCGCTCACATGGGCCACAGACGCAACCAATGACGATCCGTTTGCGGCACGGCCTGCATAGCTGAAGACTTTGTTGCCGAAGGACCGCCACCTCGCGCCATCAATCGTCAGCCGAAGTGAGCTGTAGCCAATGCAGATCGCAACGGAGCGCGAGCCGACTTGCCCGGTCGCCCATCAGTTGCACAAACTCGTCTGCGCCTGTGCAGGATCACTAACATACTCGTCATGTGTTTTCAATAAAGATTCACAAGAAAGCCCGGCGCCACTGCGACGCGCATGTTG
>JASHTU010000290.1 GCA_030040395.1 Acidobacteriaceae bacterium | reverse complement strand
ATTGAAATGCGGTGCCCCGCCCACGTGCGGCTGCGAGTCGGGGGTCGAAAGCGAGTAATTGATGTTCACCGGGTAGATGGGCGGATTCAGGTTATAGCTGAAATCGAAGCGAATCGGGCCGATGGGCGTATGGTAGCGCAGCCCAACGCCTGGCGTCTCCGAGAAGTAGTTGAAGTTGCACTTGCCCTGCTGCCCCGTGGACGTCACCGGCCCTGTCGGATCGTAGCTCCGCGCATCGCCCACCGTTGCCGTCTCCTTGCACAGATCGCGGTCGGGCTGGTGAACGCGCACCGCGCTGGTCCAGGCGTCGCCGGCGTCGGTGAACACGTTGCCCATGTCTTCAAACAGCACGAGGCTCACCGTGTTGCCCAGCCAGGGCAGCGTGGGCGGCGGCAAGCGCAATTCGGTGCTGTTGATCAGCGCGCCCGCGCCGCCCACCGGGTAGCCGGTTTCCGGGTCGCGCGGACCGGCAGCGTTCTGTGAAAAGCCGCGCAGCGAAATCGGCCCGCCGGCGTACAGCCGCTCCGGCAGCGGAATCAGCTCGCTCGAGCCCGACCCGAACGCCCGCACCTGCCCGTAGCGGGTGTTTCGCGCCAGCACAATGCGGTCCTTATCAAACCCGTAGTAGCTCGAGTTAGAGGTGTCGATGCGGTCGAACTCCGCCTGCGCCCCAAAAAGCTTCGCCGAAAGAAATTCCTGAAAGGTCGTGTAGGTGCCGCGGTGCGCGTCCATCGCCGAGTCCCGCGTGTCGCGAATCCAGGTAAACGCCGGCCCGGATACGCGCACTGCCGTCGCCAGCTCCGGAATCTCGCCGGGAAACACCTGCAGGCTGCTCGAAGCCACTTTCACGCGGCGGAAATCCAGCTCGTAGATCATGGTGTTGGCCTTGGAAAGAAGCGACCCTGGACTCGCAAAGCTCTCGTTCCACCTGAATCCTCCGTCCAGCCGCGACGCTACATAGGTGGTCACGTCCTGCGAGTTGGCGTAGCCGCCGGAAAACGTGAAGCCGAAATTCCGCGCCCCCTCGAAACGCGGAACCTGGTAGAGCAGGTTGATGCTCTGCTCCAGCAATCCATACGTTCCCTGCAGCGAAGCCGACTGCTCGCGCCCGAAAAGGTCGTTGCGCGTAATCGCAGCCAGCACCCGCGGGCTCACGCCCGTCTTTCCGTTCGGATTGCACTTCACGCCCCCGGCGAAGGCGCCCTGGCAGTTGTTCTGCGGCTGGCCGGTCTGGGCCTCGAAGCCAAAGCCGTAGGTCAGCGCCCACCGCCGCGCCTCCACAGCCTGCAGCAACACCGTCTTGTACGCCTCGCTGCCCGCCGGGTTTTCCACGGCCGTGTTCACTTCGTTGAACAGCGCGTATTCGTACAAATTGCGCTGCGTGTCCAAAAGCGCGGTGTTGTTCAGCGGGTCGCCGGCATGGATGGCAATCGCGCCCGCCACCGTGGCCGGCCGCGTGTATTGCAGCCCCGTCAACAGCACCTTGCGCACGAACACCTGCTCGCCCTCGTCAACATGAAAGACCACATCCACCTCGTTTGCGTCCGCCTTCTCCGGCTGTTGAGAAACGTTCACCGCCACCTGGTCGAATCCCCGGCTCATATAAAGGGTCAGCAGCGCGTCGCGGTCTCCGGCCAGGTTCCGCAAGCTGAACAGCTGGCCGGCAATGGTGTTCAACAGCGGCGTCAACAGGTCCGTGCCAATGTGCGCGTTCCCCTCGATCCGCACTGTCCCCACGCGCAGTTGCGGTCCCTCGTCCACCTTGTAGGTCACGATCAGCGGAGCTGGTTTGGCTGTTGCCGGCGGATCGGCGGCTACCGACCCGCCCGCCTCGGACGCCGCTGTCTCCGGCGTGTTCACCTCGGGCGTCACTTTCACTTGGGAAAAGCCGTTGTTCTGGTAAACCGCCTGCAACGCGCTTACGTCCCCCATCACCAAAGTCTGGCTGTAAGCGCCGTGCCGGTCCAGGGTGTTGGCGGCGTGTACGCTCAGCAAGTCCTTCAGCGTGCCGGCGTCGAAGTAGTGGTTCCCGGTCACCGCCACCCGCTCCACCCGTCGCCGCGCGCCCAGATCCACCGTAAACACGATCGTTACTTCTTTGTCGCCGCGCGACTCTTCGCTGTGATTTACCTTCACGTCGAAATATCCCAGGCGCTGATAGTAGTCCCGCAGCCCCCGGTTGCCTTCGTTCAGGAGGTCCTCATCCACGCTCCCCTCTTGGTAAATAGGGATGAGCCGGCGTACGCGTTCGGGATCCAGGCTCGCGCCTTCCACCCGCACCCGCACCACCGGGCCCCGGTTGGCCGTGAAACTGAAGTTGGCCAGCTTGGAGCTGGCGTCGTACTCCTCCGCGGCCAGCTTTACGTCGGCTTCCAGCCGTTCCTGCTTCTGGTAGTGCTCCAGCACCGAGTCCAGGGCGTGGTTCACCGTGTCGTGATCCACGTGGGAGCCTCTCCTTAAGTGCGCGCGCCGGCGGAAATCCCCGGCCGTCATGCCGCTGTCGCCGCTCACCTCCACCGCGCCCACGCGCGCCTGCGCTCCTGAGATGACGTGAAACGCAATGTCCACAAGCTGCTCCCCCGGATGCCGCGTGAGCTTCTGCTCAATCGCCGGAACTTGAAAGCTGTTATTCGCCAGCGCCGCCCGCATCTGCGCCATGGCCTGCGTCAGTTTGGCCTCAGTGAAGCGGGTACCCGGCGCCAGTTCGCTGGCTCGCTCCAATTGCGCATTGACCGTCGCCCCCTTGGCCCCATCCACACTCACCGTGCCGATAAACATCCGCGGTTGGCCGCGAAACACCAGGGCCACGCCGTCTCCCTCCCGCGCCCCCTCGGCCACGATGGTGTCGTACAGCCCGGTCGCGTAAAGCTGGCGCAGACTTTGCCGGAGCGCGGTGGAACTGAAAGGCTTTCCTGTCGCCTGGGCCAGATGGCCTGCCAGCGGCTGCAGGCGCTCCGCCGGAACCCCTTCAAAGCCAATGCGCAGAACAGGAAGTCCCGCCCAGCGCAACTCGGTGCCCGCCGCGGCAGAGATCGGCGTCGCATCGGCGCGGGGAGTTGCGGCCGAGGCCTCCAAAGCGCCGCCGGTGGGCGCGCCAGCCTCCTGGCCCCAACACACAATTGCCGCGATCGCACAGCAGGGAAGAAAAAACGCCACCCCGCGGAGCCTGGTGCGAAGCCACGCAGGCCGCCGGCGGCCGGAATGGCAAAGACCCCGATGACGGCCATTTTCTCGAACTGCTGTGCTCCGCAAAATCCATCTCCCAAAGGCAAAGGGAACTATGCCCGTGCACGTTCCCGTTTCCGCTTTGGATTGCATCCAATTCACAGGAGGGAGCGACCGGTCAACGATCGTCTGCGCTCGCGGCTCCGGATGCTCCCCCCTTATACTAACGAGGAATGAGGCCGGTTGTTGTGCCCCAAACCTCGAAAGCAACTCCCCAAAGGAAGCGCATGCGTCGTTCTCCACTTCCCCCGCAAGACCCGGTCTCCGCTCCGGCCCTGCGCAACGAAGAAACCAAATCGGCCAAACGGGTCGTCATGGTGCCCCAGAGCAACGGAGAAGCCAAGCCGCCCCAGCCTGCCGGCATGCCGCCCCAGGCCAACGGGGCCGCCGAAGCTCCCCACGCGGCCGATCGCGCCGCTCCGTCTCCTGCCGCGACCCCGCCCGAGTCCCCCGAGACCGAAATGCTGGCCCGCGCCCAGGCCGGCGACCATCAGGCCTTCGCCCGCCTTTACTCCCTGCACAAAAGACGCATATACTCCCTCTGCTTGCGCATGGTCGGCAATATCGCCGAGGCCGAGGACCTCACCCAGGAGGCCTTCCTCCAGTTGCACCGCAAAATCGCCACCTTTCGCGGCGACTCCGCGTTTTCCACCTGGCTGCACCGCCTTGCCATCAACGTCGTGCTCATGCAATTGAGAAAAAAAGGTCTGTCCCTCATTTCCCTCGACGAAGCCATGGAGCCCACGCCCGAGGAAGGCCCCGGCCGCAGCTTCGGTGCCCCCGACCTCACCCTTACCGGCGCCATCGACCGCCTCGCCCTCGAACGCGCTGTCGCCGACCTGCCCGCCGGCTACCGCCTCATCTTCATCCTTCACGACGTCGAGGGCTTCGAGCATAATGAGATTGCAGGCATGCTCGATTGCTCCATCGGCAATAGCAAATCGCAGTTGCATAAGGCGCGCCTCAAACTGCGCGATGCTTTACGCTCCCATCTTCCCCAGGAGGCCGAGTTATGAGCGGCGATCCCGGTAATCGGAGTTGCGTCGAGTTCCAGGCCCATCTGCCGGAGCTGATCGGCTCGGGCGAGGATGTCGCCAACCATCCCCACATGCAGACCTGCGAGCTCTGCCGGGCTCTCCTCGCCGACCTCGAAACCATCGCCGAGGCCGCCCGCCAGCTGTTCCCCATCGTCGAGCCCCCCGACGAAGTCTGGCAACACATCGAATCGGCCATCAAGGGCGAATCGGCCGCCGCAACCGCGCGCAATAGCGCCAAGCGCGCATAACACCACCCTGACTGACCCCACCCGCGGCGGTTCTCAAATTCCCGCCCGTCGCCTTTCGAGCGGCACGCTAGGTGGCTTTTTTCTTTCACCCCCCGACGAAGACCTGTCCGTGGGGACCCAGGCTGCGAAAACGCCACCTTAGGTTTAAGGCCCCGCTCTTCTCCAATTGGAGAACCGATATTGCGGCAAAATCCGGCGGGCGCAGGAGACTGGGCAATCCCGGAATGAAACCCAAAGGAATGAAAACCGCGGTTCGCGAATCCCTGAATTTCCCGGATCCCAAAAAGAAATCGGCCCGTAAGTTAAACAAAACAAATAAAAATAAGCTATTGGGCCATCTTTTTTACCCCTCCGCCGGTCCGCAACCTCGATGCCGGATGAGCTCGCTAACTCGGCGCCCTGCGAGAACAGGGAATCTCTACAGCCTGTTCCCGGCTCCCTTATCCTTCTTACATCCTCCCCATGTTCCCTCGTTCCCTTGTTCCCTTGTTCCCTTGTTCCTCACCTCCCCGTCGCTTTCGCCGATAGAAGCTTCGGGCCACCACAAACCTGGCGGGAGAAGCGGCAACCCCTTCTCCTCCGCCCAACCGCATCTCATCGTTTGGAGCCGGGTTTGAAAGGAACAGCTTAGAACGCAAATCCGTAAGCGCATAGGAAGGCGCATATGACGGCGAACCACACCACGCAGTTGCAACTTTTTCATAATTGCGCTATCCAATCTAAGGAAACTTGACAAAAGGATACTCAATGCCTAATCAGCCTTTAACTTCGTTGCCAAACCCCGAACCCTCGGCCAAAACTTCTTCCGAGCGGCGCCGGGTTCCCGTTCTACCCGTCCGCGATACGGTCCTTTTCCCCCACGCCGTGCTCCCGCTGACCGTGGGCCGCGAGAGTTCGATTCAGTTGATCGAATCCCTGGGCGAGGAGCGGACCATCGTGGTGGCGGCGCAGATCGATCCCCGCCTGGATTCACCCCAACCCTCCGATTTGCACACCGTCGGCACCCTGGCCACCGTCCATAAAGTCGTCCGCATGCCCAACCAGAGCCGTTTCGTCTTCACCGAAGGCCTGGCCCGGGTGCAACTCGCGCGTTACTCCCAGACGGAGCCCTTCATGATCGCCGAAATCGAGGCTCTTGCGGAAATCGAGCCAGGCGAAAGTTCGAACTTCGAGGCCCTGGTGCGCAATGTTGTGGCCCAGTTTCAGCAGATCGTCTCCGAGTCGCCCACCCTTTCCGACGAGTTGCGAACCATCGCCGCCAACATCGAGGAGCCCGGCCGCCTGGTCGACTTTGTCGCCTCCTCTCTGCCGTTTTTGACGACCGCCGACAAACAGCAGCTCCTCGAAACCTCCGAAGTCGTTGGCCGTCTCGAGCAGTTGAACAAGCACCTGGCCAAGGAGATCGAAGTGCAGCAGTTGCGCGCCAAGATTCAGAATGAAGTCCAGGACCAGGTGCAGCAGTCGCAGCGCGATTATTACCTGCGCGAGCAGCTCAAAGCCATCCAAAAGGAGCTCGGCGAGCAGGACGAGGGCCAGCGCGACAGCGAAGAACTACGCCAGAAAATCGAAGCCGCCGGCATGCCCGAGGAAGTGAAAAAAGAGGCCTTGAAAGAGCTCGCGCGCCTCTCCCGCATGTCCCCCATGGCCGCTGACTACTCGCTCACCCGCAATTACATCGAGTGGCTCGCCGTTCTGCCTTGGGCCAAGAGTTCCGGCTCCAAAATCGACATCGCCAAAGCCAGGGAGATCCTCGATGAAGACCACTACGAGCTGCGCAAGGTCAAGGACCGCATCCTGGACTACTTGAGCGTCCTCGAATTGAAGCCCGATATGAAGGGCCCCATCCTCTGCTTCGTCGGCCCTCCCGGCGTGGGGAAAACCTCGCTCGGCCGCTCCATTGCCCGCGCCCTCGGCCGCAAGTTCCAGCGCATCTCCCTCGGTGGCATGCACGACGAGGCCGAGATTCGCGGCCATCGCCGCACCTATATCGGAGCCCTGCCCGGCCAGATCATCCAGTCCATCCGCCGCGCCGAAACCAACGACCCGGTGATGATGCTCGATGAAGTCGACAAGCTGGGCCGCGACTTCCGCGGCGATCCCGCCTCGGCCCTCCTCGAAACCCTCGACCCGGAGCAGAACAACACCTTCCGGGATAACTACCTCGACGTGCCGTTCGACTTGTCCAAGGTGCTCTTCATCTGCACCGCCAACATGCTTGACACCGTCCCGCCACCCCTTCAGGACCGGATGGAAATCATCCCCCTCCAGGGCTACAGCGAAGAGGAGAAGGTGCACATCGCCAACCGTTACCTCATTCCGCGGCAGATCAAGCAGAATGGCATCACCGCGGAGCAGATCGAGTTTCCCGAGGAGGCGGTTCGCCACATCATCCGCCACTATACCCGCGAGGCCGGCGTGCGCAAACTCGAGCAGGTCATCGGCACCGTCTGCCGCAAGCAGGCGCGCCGCGTGGTCGAGGGCAATCAGGCCAAGCTGGTCGTCACCCGCGAAATCCTCCGCGAGTTCCTGGGCGGCATTCAAGTCCGCGTCGAAACCGAGGCGGCCGAGCGCGTCAAGCGCCCCGGCGTGGCGATCGGCCTCGCTTGGACGCCTGCAGGCGGCGACATCCTCTTCATCGAGGCCAACAAGATGAAGGGCAAGGGCGGATTCACCATGACCGGCCAGATCGGCGAAGTCATGCAGGAGTCTATGCAGGCCGCCCTCACCTGGGTGCGCTCGAACGCCGCCGAGTTGAGCCTCGCCGAGGACTTCAACAAGGACCTCGACCTGCACATCCACGTGCCCGCCGGAGCTATCCCCAAGGATGGCCCGTCGGCCGGCGTCACCATGGCCACGGTTCTGGCCTCGCTCCTGACGGACACCCCGGTTCGCCCGTTGACCGCCATGACCGGCGAAATCACGCTGAGCGGCAATGTGCTCCCGGTGGGCGGCATCAAAGAGAAGTTCCTCGCCGCGCGCCGGGCAGGCATCCAAACCGTGATCCTGCCCGCTGAAAACCGGCAGAACGTCGAGGAAGACCTCACGCCCGAAATGATGGAGGGCGTGGCTGTCCACTATGCTAGCCACATCGAAGATGTGCTCGACGTGGCGCTGCCTCTGTTCAAGGCCCACTCCGACGCCCGCGCGGCTGCGGCCAAACTTGCCGCCGTCCCGGCCGCCTGACCAGCGCCTCTATCCCCCGCACAAGGCCGGTGGACCCGCCGGCCTTTTTTATAAGTGCTCCACTGGGCTTGTCCGCCCACGAAATATGAATCCTCTACGTAGAGCCGCCATTCGCCGACCCGCCAACCCGCCGACATGCTAACCCCGCGCGGGGACCGACTTGCTGCACCTCGCTCAACCATGAGGCCGCAAGCAAAACCGTCCCGCCCCCTGCAAGACCCGCAAGTACACCGCCGGCGCCTCGTCGAGCGGACGCGCTTCCGCCTCCGCCGCGCGAAACCTGCCCTCTTCAAATCCCTGTCCCATCGCTGCCAGCAACCGCGCGCACGCCGTTACATCCAGCCGCCGCGAATCCACGCCCAGCACCTGCAACTCCTTCCGGTAAAGACTGCGAAGGTTAAAGGCGGCCCTCCCGTTTGCCGGCGATGAAATCACGCACACCCGCCCTCCGTGCCCTGCCGCCTCCACGCATTCCGCAAACAGTTGTCCGGTGGTGTCGAAGACCACATCCGCGCCGCGCCCATCCGTCCGCCGCATGACCTCTTCGGTCAGGGCCTCCGCCTTCGCGCCAAACGTCTCCGTCGCCCCCATCTCCCGCGCCCGCTCCACATCCTCTTCAGAGCGCACCGTCCCCATCACCCGCGCTCCCAGCGCCGCGGCAATCTGCACCGCGGCCGATCCCACGCCGCCATTCCCTCCCGTGACCAGCACCGTATCCCGGGGCCCCGCGTTCGCCGCCGTCGCCAGCGCCGACCACGCGGTCACAAACGTGACGCCCGCCGCCCCCGCCGCTTCCATCGCCAACCCCCGCGGTTTCTCGATCAGCGCCGCCTCCGGAACCACCATGAATTCCGCATGCGAGCCGTCCCGTGTAAAACCCACGTCGCCACCCGTTCCCCAAACCTCCCGTCCAACCCACTCCGCCGGCCCGCTCACCACCACCCCGGCAAAATCCCGTCCCGGAACCCGCGGCAACGTCGTCCCCGCCATCGCGCCCTGGATGTTCTTCACATCACTCGGGTTCACTCCTGCGGCCACAACCCTCACCAGCGCCTCGCCCGCGCCAGGCTCCGGCTGCGCAATCTTCTCAACCCGCACGCGTCCCGGGTCTCCGAACTCACGAATCACCACCGCCCGCATCGCAAGCTCCTGTTTTTCAAGTGGGCACAAAAAACCTTGGCTTTTTGAAGGGACCCTACCAGAGAAGTGTGAAAATGTCGGACCGGCAGTCAGACCGCGCAACCGTAGGCGGACGGCTCTTTACGGCCAATCCGATAGCCGCGTCTGCTCGCCAACCGGCCAACGCGCCGACTCGCTAACCTGCTGACCTGCGCCTGCCTATGCCGTGACCGGCTCGCTCGCCGTCACCTTCACGGGCGTCAACCACCCAAACCGATCCGGTTTCAGCCCGTTCGCGATCCCGAAAAACTCATCCCCGATCTTCCGCGTGATCTCGCCCGGCTTCCCATCCCCAATCAAGATGCGGTCAATCGACCGGATCGGCGAAACCTCAGCCGCCGTTCCGGTAAAAAACACTTCGTCGGCAATGTACAAAAGCTCCCGTGGAATCGGTTGCTCCGTCACCGTCAGCCCCAGGTGCCGCGCAATGGTCAGGACGCTGTCCCGCGTAATCCCCGAGAGCGCCGAGTTGGCAAGCGGTGGCGTGAAAATCACCCCGTTGCGCACCATAAAAATGTTCTCGCCGGACCCCTCGCTCACCAGCCCGTTCACGTCCAGTCCAATGCCCTCGGCGTATCCGTTGGCCTCGGCCTCCATGTGGATGAGCTGCGAGTTCATATAGTTCGCGCCCGCCTTGGCCAGCGCCGGCATGGTGTTCGGTGCCAGCCGATGCCAGCTCGAAATGCACACATCCGCCCCGCCGTGCCCGGGAATGTATTTCCCCCACGGAAAGTTGGCGATATACACCTCGATCGGCGAACCCTTCGGGCTCACGCCAATCTCGCCGTACCCGCGCAGCACAATGGGCCGGATGTAGCACGGCGTCACCCCGTTGGCCTCGATCGTATCCACCACCCCCGCGCACAGCTCCTCCAGCGAAAACGGAATCTCCATGCGGTAGATCTTGGCCGAGTCCAATAGCCGCTGCATGTGTTCCGGCAGCCGGAACACCGCCGAGCCGTGCGGCTGCCCGTAGCAGCGAATGCCCTCGAAGACGCTCGACCCGTAATGAACCACGTGGCTCATCACGTGAACGGTGGCTTGCTCCCAGGGAATCAGGTTTCCGTTGTGCCAGATTTTAGAAGTGGTTTGGATAGGCACAGTCGTTCAAAAAGCTCCTCGGCGCGCACGCGCAGACACCGTACAAGCGTATCGCGGATCGGGCCCGTGTGTCACGGGCAGTCTCCTGATTTGAGGCCGCATCCTGCGCACGGGTTGGTTGCCGGGTGGCGCCGGCGCCACGGCGCGCGCGACGTAAGATGGCGCATATCGGGGGCGCAGCATGATCCAGAACACACTCCATCAATTGTTTTAACTGCACTATATCCACGAAGTTCTCCATCTGCTAATTGGGTGCGTGGGTTCTTTGCTTGGAACCGAGGTCTCTATTTTGGATTTTCCCGAAGGCGCACAATCAAAGCCAGAGCCTAGAGGTGTTCAGGTTCCAATCGTGTAAACAGACTGCTGCGCATTTCCCCTCCGTCGGGTCTCAACCGTGGGTTACCCTTGAGGCACAGGAGAGTCTTTCCCTCATGCTCAAATCGCACCGCGCCGCGGCTGCCCTCCTCGCCCTGTTTCCGCTGCTCCTCGCCGTGGCCCCGGCGCTGGCGCAAAACGCGCCCATCGGGCCCGCGCAAAAGTCGCCCATCGAAATCCTCGCCGACCTCACCGACGCCCCCCGCCGTTTGTATCACGCCGAAATCGACTTACCCGTCACCCCCGGTCCGCTCACCCTCACCACGCCCAAGTGGATCCCCGGCAACCATCGTCCCACGGGCCCCGTCGACGCCATCACCGGCGTGGTCTTCACCGCCAACGGCCATACCCTCCCCTGGCGCCGCGACGACGTCAATCTCTACGAGTTCCACGTCACCATTCCCCCTGGCGTCATTTCCCTCCACGCGCACCTCGACTGCATCGTCCTCCGCCGCGTCTCGCAAAAGCTCGCCGTCCTCGAGTGGGAAAAGCTTCTCCTTTATCCCGCCCACACCCCCGCCCGCGACATCCCCATCCAGCCCGCGCTCAAAGTCCCTGCCGGCTGGGGTGTCGGCACGGCGCTCACCCCCGTCAGCGCCGGCCCCTATCCGGTTCCTGCTGCGGGCGCCGTCACCCAGTTTGCCGTCACCAATGTCGAGCAACTTGAGGACTCGCCCATCATCGCCGGCCAATACTTCCACGAGTTTCCCCTCGCGCCCTCCATCACGCCCAGGCACTACATCGACGTTGTCTCCGATTACCCCGAGGACTCCAACCTCAGCCCCGCCATCCTCGCCGACATGAGCAACCTCGTCCGCGAGGCCGACGCGCTCTATCGCTGCCATCACTACCACGTCTACCATTTCCTG
This sequence comes from Acidobacteriaceae bacterium, assembly GCA_030040395.1. Taxonomy (GTDB): domain Bacteria; phylum Acidobacteriota; class Terriglobia; order Terriglobales; family Acidobacteriaceae; genus Telmatobacter. Next base: position 361 of record JASHTU010000290.1, on the reverse strand, counting down.
CTCACCCTCTCTGACGTGGCCGGCGGCGAAGGCCTCGAGCACGGCCAATCCTCTGACAACGGCGTGGGCGAAAAAGGCTATGCCGACGCGGCCCACATTCTCCTCAACGCCGACCTGCTCACCCACGAATTCACCCATTCTTGGAACGGCAAGTACCGCCGTCCCGTGGGCCTCTATCAGCCTGACTTCGCCACTCCCCAGCAGGGCGGCCTGTTGTGGGTCTATGAAGGCATGACGCAATACCTCGGCGAAGTCCTGGCCGCCCGCTCCGGCTTCGACACGCCGGCCCAGTTTCGCGACCTGCTCGCCCTCACCGCCGCCTACCTCGACTACACCCCCGGCCGCGATTGGCGCTCCACGG
>JASHTU010000289.1 GCA_030040395.1 Acidobacteriaceae bacterium | reverse complement strand
TCGCCGCCGCGCTCCACCCTCACCCAATCGCCGATCAGCAACCCCTTGCGCTCGATGAAGTCGGCATTATGCAGGGTGGCGCGGCTTACCGTGACGCCGCCCACGAAGACCGGCGTCAACATGGCTGTGGGCGTGAGCTTGCCGCTGCGGCCCACGGTGATCATGATGTCTTCAAGCTTGGTGACGGCCTGTTGCGCGGTGAACTTGTAGGCGATGGCCCAACGCGGCGCGCGCCCCGTGTAGCCCAGCCGCTGCTGCGTGGCGTGCGCGTCAACTTTCAGCACTACGCCGTCGATCTCGTAACCCAGCGTGGCGCGTTGCTTCTCCGCCTCGGCAATAAACTTCATCATGTGGGCGACCGTATGCACGCGCCCGCGATGCGGGTTGACACGGAAGCCGAGCGCGGTTAACGCGTCGAGCGTGGCCGTTTGCCCCTGAGGCCAATAGTCGCCGCCGACGAGCAAGAAATACGCGTAGAAAACCAGGCGGCGATTGGCGACAATGGACGGCTCCAGCGTGCGCAGCGTGCCCGCGGCGGCGTTGCGCGGATTCACGGCCGGCGGCAAACCTTCGCGCTCGCGCTCTTCGTTGAGCCGCTCGAAAGCGGCTTCCGGCATCACGCATTCGCCGCGCACCTCGAATCCCTGTCCCTGCGGGAGGCGGAGCCCGTCGAGCTTTTTGGCGGGGATAGAGAGCGGCACGCTGCGGATGGTGCGTATATTCGTGGTGATGTCTTCGCCGACCTGTCCGTCCCCGCGCGTAAGTCCCGTAGCCAGGCGCGCGCCGGCGTCGGGCGCGGGCTCGTAGTTGAGCGCCACGCTCAGCCCGTCGAGTTTGAGCTCGGCCGCATATTCCACCGGCAGGCTGCCAGCCAGCTCGTGCACACGGCGGTCCCAGTCGGCCAGTTCTTCTTCCGAGTACGCGTTGTCGAGCGAGAGCATAGGCCGCGAATGGCGCACTTTCCTGAAGCCTTCGGCTGGCTTGCCGCCTACACGTTGCGTGGGAGAGTCGGGCGTCACGAGTTCCGGCTGCGCCGCCTCCAGGCGCTTGAGCTCGTTCATTAGCGCGTCGTACTGGGCGTCGCTGATCTCGGGCTTGTCGAGGACGTAGTAGAGATGCTCGTGGTGGCGGATTTCGTTCCGCAACTTTTCGATCCTGGCAGCGGCACCGGCGCTCATGGGGGAATTATAGAGAGAGGCGCTCGCGGGCCAGCGGACAGGGCCCAGGAAGTGTTGTCTTTTTGTTTAATCCTCGGATTCTGTTGGTTAACACCGGAATTTTGCTGATTAGCCCATTCGGTTCGGGAGCTGCAAGGGCCTCGACGTTTACAGCCATACCTCACAACTTGCAAAGGCTCCAGGCCGGATAACCCAACCTGCAACCAGGTTGCAAAAACTTTCATCCTTGACAGAATTCGCTCCAATGGTACGATATGGGCTACTCAACAAGGCGAGGTCGTCTCATTCCCCTCCCCGGGTAAGTTTTTTGTATTTGAAGGAGGTTCAAGATGCTGGCTCTTATAGGTTCCAAACTCATATGCGCATTGCTCCTTGTCGGTCCGAACGCTGTCCCACTGCCCGAGGGCGGCTCAGCTTGGGTGTATATCGCGATCGCCGCCGCGTCCTGCGCAGTAGCCGTGGCCCTGAAAGCGCGCAGCGACGCGAGACAGCGCGCCGCAAATTAAACGGTGGCCGCGTGCCGCCTCCCGTCTGCGGGGGTGAGGCGCGCCTTCAAAACGAATCAGCCGCAAATCCTCCCCGCTCGCCTGCCTGTCAAGCGATTTTCTCTAATTCCCGGCCGGAGCGCCGGATTCCGTCAGCCCGCGGAACTTGAGCATGGGGGCGATGGTCGGCTGACCGCCGAGCCATGCCTCATACATCTTCTCCAAGTCCTCGGTATTGCCGCGCGAGAGCACCATCCGCCGGAAGCGGTCGCCATTGGCGCGCGTCAGCCCGCCGTGATCTTCAAACCACTGAAAGGCGTTGTCGTCGAGCATCTCCGTCCATAGATAGGCGTAGTAGCCGGCCTGGTAGCCGTTGGCCCAGATGTGCAGAAAGTAGCTCGAGCGGTAGCGCGGCGGCACGTAGCCGATGAAAAGATGGGTGCGCTTGAGCGCCTCCGACCCGAAGACATCGGGATTTTCGAGGGGCGCGCTCGCCGACAGGGTGTGCCACTCGAGGTCGAGCTCGGCTGCGGCCAATAGCTCCGTGAGCAAGTATCCCTGGTCAAACGTGGCCGCTTTCTTGATTTTGGCGGCGAGTTCGGCGGGCATGGGCGCGCCCGTTTTGTAGTTCCGCGCGTAGTGGTTAAAGACCGCGGGATAACTGGCCCAATGCTCGTTGAACTGCGAGGGGAACTCGACGAAATCGCGCGGCGTTTGCGTGCCCGAGAGGCTGGGGTATTCCGTGTCGGCAAACATCCCATTGAGCGCATGGCCAAACTCATGGAACATCGCCGTCACGTCATCAAAGCTGATGAGCGCGGGCTGGCCGGGCGCGGGCTTTTGGAAGTTGGCCACGTTATAAACCACCGGCATTCTCCCCAACAACTTCGATTGCGTGACCAGGTTGTCCATCCACGCGCCGCCATTCTTGTTGTCGCGCTTGAAGTAGTCGCAGTAGAACAACGCCAGGGGCTTGCCGTCGGCGTCGAAGACCTCGAAGACGCGCACATCGGGCTGGTAGACGGGAATATCGTGGCGCTCCTTGAAGGTGACGCCGTAAAGCTCGTGCGCCGCGTAAAAGACGCCGTTCTGGAGTACATTGTTCAGCTCGAAGTACGGCTTGATCTGGTTTTCGTCCAGGTCGTACTTGGCTTTGCGCACCTGCTCGGAATAGAACTCCCAGTCCCACGGCTCCAGCTTGAACCCGCCGTGCTGCTGGTCGATGAGCACCTGGATATCCTTGGCTTCGTCGGCGGCCTTGGCCGTGGCGGCGGGCACCAACTCGTCCAAAAACCGCTTTGCCGCCGCGGGCGTCTTGGCCATCTGATCGGTCAGGTCCCAGGCCGCATAGTTCGGATATCCCAACAGCGCCGCCTTTTGGGCGCGAAGTTGCGCGAGGCGCGCGATGGTGGCGCGCGTGTCATTGGGGTCGCCGCGCTCGGCGCGGTCCCATGAGTCCTCAAAGAGCGCCTGCCGCGTGCCCGATCTCACCTTCCTCACCGACCGCGCCACGCGGCAGGCGCTCTTTGTGTCATTGGGGTCGCCGCGCTCGGCGCGGTCCCATGAGTCCTCAAAGAGCGCCTGCCGCGTGGCGCGGTCGGTGAGGAAGGTGAGATCGGGCTGCTGGGTGGTGTTCTGGAGCGGAAGCACCCACCCCTGCTGTTTGCGCTCGCGCGCGGCCAGCGCAGC
>JASHTU010000288.1 GCA_030040395.1 Acidobacteriaceae bacterium | reverse complement strand
GTAAGCGTGCTTTCACCGCGCAAAAGGATGTTCACCAGTTCATTGATGGGCGCGGCGGTCTCCGGACGAAACGTCATGGGGCCGAGGATGCCGGGAAACTCGCGGCCGAGTTCCGGCGCGATGGGCAGTTGAATCCATGCCATGCAGACACACTCCTGAGAAGGTCGGGGAAAGCCAGGGAAGCCCGCACACGGATGGTAAGAGTTGCGCGCAGCGAGGCGCATCCATCAAAAGATGGAGCCGGACGCCAATCTCCTTGTGGTTGTGAGGCGCATATAGCATCTCCCATAATTTGCTGACCCGTCTTGTTCCCCGGAATCTAGTCCTCTTCGCATTGCAGTGCGGGCCAGCATGTCAGACAGATGCTTCGACCGTTCGGCTGAGAACCGTCCAGGCTATCCAGGCTGGCGCGTTGCCGTAGTGTGCCACCTCGGCGTGCTCACCGGTTTCGCCGCTGTTTTCATATACAGCTTCAGTTTCTTGATCAGGCCGCTGCAGCATGACTTTGGCTGGAACAGCGAACAGATTGCGCGCGCATTCAGCCTCGCGGCGATTTCCGTGGCCATCTTCTCCCCGCTCGTGGGCAAGCTTTTTGACCGGTTCGATCCGCGCAAGCTGATCGCCGGCTTTATGACGGCTTTCGGTCTGGGAATCGGATCGCTGGCCTTTCTCACGCCGCACCTCGTGCAGTTTTATGGGACGGCAGTTTTTATCGGAGTCGCTGGAACAGGCAGCTACCAACTGGGATATGCGCGCATTGTGGCCGCCTGGTTTGAGCGGCGGCTGGGCGCCGCTCTCTCGATTGTGGTCGCCGGTTCGGGGGTGGGATCGTTTTTTGTGCCTCCCGTGGTGCAGCACCTCATCGCGGCTTATGGATGGCGGAGCGCGTACCTGGTGCTGGCCGCGCTGCCATTGTTCGCCGGAGCTCCGTCGACGCTTCTCTTCGCGCGCTTGCCCCCAATGGCTCCCACCGCCGATCGGGTGCGCCGGGCCGGACGGGGCGAGGCTACGGGGACGCCATGGCGCCAGGCGATCGTCACGTTCAATTTCTGGCTTTTGGCGCTGGGCGTCTGCGCGCTGTCGCTGAGCGAAAACGGCGCACTGGCCCATCTCGCTCCCATGCTGAGCGACCACGGGCTGCGCCCGGGCGAAGTGGCCTTAACCGCATCGCTGCTCGGTGTTTCGAGCCTCGTGGGGCGATTTGTGCTCGGATCGTTATTGGATTACTTCGAAGGATCGCTGATTGCGATGGGCTCGCTGCTGGCAGCCGGCGCAGGCATGTTGCTGCTCGCGCACGCGCGATCGTTCTCTGTTGCGGCTCTCTCGGCGTTCATTGCGGGGCTTGGCGGAGGTTGCGAACTCGACCTCATTCCTTACATGCTGCGCCGCTATTTCGGCATGCGCTCCTTCTCAACGCTCTACGGGCTCATCTACAGCTCGTTCGCAACCGCCGGAGCCGTTGCGCCTCTGATCGTCGGCCATGTCTACGACACCAACGGTTCCTACACCGGAATCTTCAACGTCTTCTGCGCCATAACGCTAGTTTCCGCATTTGCGATGCTTGCCCTGCCCGCCTATCGAATGGCTTTGCCCAAAGAGCAGCAGGATGCGTCTCCCGCTGTTATTTCCGATCCCGCGCTCACACCCGAAAAAGGAGCGACCCTTGAGAGCTACTGAACAAATGCCCATCTGGTTTCCGGAGGTGGAAGCGTGTCCTCAGCCCAGCCCGTACGTGCAGCCTCGCGTCGGGTTCGCGTACGCACCGCGCGGGGGCAAACTGGTGATCCGCGCCGGCTTCGGGCTCTTCCGCGGGCCATGGGACTCGAGCGATCTGATGGTGGGCTGGCAGGGTGCTTCAGCTTTTACCTCGATGAACAATCCGCTCGTGCCGGACTTCGACACTGCCAACGGCGTTGTCGGTCTCGGGCCGTCCGGCATCGTCGGCGTCTCCGGCGCGTTCCTGGCGTCGAAGGCCTTTCGCAGCTTCGCCACAAATGGGCTTTACCCCTCACCCGACGACCTGCAGCAATTCCCGTTGGGTTACATCCTGTCCACTGAAGCCAGCATCGAGAGCTTCAATCTCTTCAATCACCGCAATGTGCAAAGCATCGACCAGGTCTACGGCGCGGCGGATTTTCTCGGGCCCATGCCGCATCAGTTTGGCGACGGCATAAGCAGTCCCGCGAATCCGAACTTCGCAACTCCCAACTTTACCGGTCCGGCGCGGCAGTTGCAGGCATCGGTCCGCTTCAATTTCTAGGAGAAACCATGGCGCACATTGGCATTCCGGAAGGCATTCCCGGTATCGTCGGAGCGTTCACCTTTCGACCGGAAACAGCGAAGCCGATGCGTGAGCTCGCGGAAATTCTTCTGCGCGGGCCAAGCACCCTGACCAGCGCCGAACGCGAGGGCATTGCCGCTTTCGTTTCGTCTGGCAACGACTGCCGCTTCTGCCAACTCTCGCATAGCGCCGCGGCCGCCGAACATCGCGGCGGAACCGAAGAGGACTACGCGTGGATCGAGGCCCTGAAGGCCAATCCCGGTACGGCGAATGTCTCCGCGAAGATGAAGGCCCTCCTCCAGATCGCAGGGAAAGTACGGGAAAGCGGCAAGCGCGTCACCCAGGCCGATATTGCCGCTGCGCGTGCGCAGGGCGCAACCGACCTTGAGATCCACGACACGGTCCTGATCGCCGCTGCCTTCTGCATGTACAACCGGTACGTAGACGGCCTCGCCACCTGGCAGCCCGAAGACCCCGCGGCCTATCGCCCGATGGGCAAACGCATGGCGCACGAAGGTTACACCCGGAACACTCCGGAGGCCAGCGAAGCCGCTGCCCGGTAATGATGCGCGGCCGGACGCGTTTAAGATCATCACCCCCGCCTTCCCCAACTCGCCGGCATGCAAACCGCGGAGCAACATGCGTCTGCGCTCAGGCCGGGCCTCAGGCCGGGTCTTGACAGGAGCGGAGCGCAGCGTTAGAAGGGTTGTGTTTCGAAAGGATCCCCATCATGACCCAACCTCTATTGTCGCGCCGCACCTTTTTGCAGACTTCGGCCGGCGTGGCCGGAGCATCACTCCTTCCCGGATCGATTCTTCTCGAGCCCGAGACGAGCTTCGCCGCACCGTCAAACTCACCCAGCGACCGCCTTCGCTTTGGCATGGTCGGTGTGGGTATGGAGGGCAGCAACGTGCTCGCAACCGCGATCGCGCTGCCCGGCGCCGAGTGCGTGGCCGCGGCGGACCTTTATGACGGACGGCACGAGCTGGCGCGCGAAATTGTGGGCAAGCCGATCAAGACCACGCGGCGCTACAAGGAGCTGCTCGACGACCAGTCGATAGACGCGATCCTGATTGCCGTGCCCGACCACTGGCACAAGCAGGTGGTGGTGGACGCGCTGGCGGCGGGCAAGGACGTCTATTGCGAGAAGCCGATGTCGCACACGCCGCAGGACGGCCTCGATATGGTGGCGGCGGCGAAGAAAACCGATCGCATTGTGCAGATCGGCTCGCAGCGGACGAGCTCGGTGCTGTGCGCGAAAGCGAAGGAGCTGATCGCAAACGGCGCCATCGGGGAGCTGAATTTGATCGAGGGGTCGCTCGGGCGCAATGACCCGACGGGCGCGTGGGAGTATCCGCCACCTCCGGATTTGTCGCCGGAGAACCTTGACTGGGACACGTGGCTGGGCACGGCGCCGAAGAAGCCATTCGATCCTTACACCTTCGCGCGCTGGCGCTGCTGGCGGGAGTATGGGACGGGCGTGGCTGGCGACCTGCTGGTGCATTTGATCAGCGGAATGATGTTTTCGCTGGGCATCAACGAGGCTCCCAAGCGCGCGTCGGCGTTCGGCGGGATTTACCGGTTCAAGGACGGGCGGAACATGCCGGATGTGCAGCCAGTGCTGTTTGAGTACATGGGCATTCCGGTTTACATGCGGCTCTCGTTGGGGTGCGAGATGGCGGAGGTGACGCGCTTCCAGGGTTCGCACGGGCTGATCGAGCTGCGCGAATTTTCGGTGACGCACATTCCGCAGACGGGAGAAGACTCGGCGCCGAGCTACTACGATTCGTCGTTCCCGAAGAAGATGCGCGACGACTACCAGAAAAAGTGGCACGAGGAGCACGATCCCAAGCCGGGTCAGGAGCCGGACCCGGCAACGACCACGTGGAACGGGAACGATTATGATGACCTGCGGCCGCACATATGGAACTTCTTCGAGGCGGTGCGCACGCGGCAGCCGGTGGTGGAGGACGTTGTCTTCGGTCATCATGCGGCGCTGGCCTGC